>NZ_JBNUPN010000017.1:0-39390 GCF_050409405.1 Facklamia sp. P13069
TATCCCGCAAATTTTTAAAATTTCAGGACATTTTCATTTACGGTTGACAGTTTTTTTAATCAATTTTACTCAGTAAATCGATTACCATCTCAGCTGATTTGCGTCCGGCCAATATAATAAATTCATCAAAACTTATTCCAGCTTCTTCATCTGCTTTATCGGAGATTGAACGAATGATAATAAATGGTGTTTTTAGAATATAAGCAGCTTGTGCGATAGCCGCTGATTCCATCTCAACTGCTTTTACGTTAGGAAAAACTTGACGAATATTGTTTACTTGTTGACTGTCACTAATGAATTGATCTCCTGAAGCAATCAGTCCTCTAATTGCGGTTTGTCCTTTCTCTTTAGCCAATCGATAGGCCAATTGACTGATATCTTCATCTGGTTGATATATTGTCGGCATGCCAGCCATTTGACCTTGGTCGTATCCAAAGACTAAAAGGTTTACATCGTGGTGGATTAAACCATCAGCAATCACCAAGTCACCCACTGATAAGTCTGGTGACAGACCTCCGGCACTTCCAGTGTTTATAATTAAATCCACCTCAAAATGATCAACCATTAAAACAGTTGAAAGGCTAGCATTAACTTTTCCAATTCCTGATTGAACTAGGACAACTTCTTTACCACTCAATCTTCCTTGATAAAACTCAAAGCCATAATAATTATGAACTTCTAAATTTGATAGTTCATTTTTTAAGAGACGAATTTCTTCTTCCATTGCACCAATAATTCCAATTTTTTTCATCTAACCACCCCTCCTATGCCAAAAAAGCGATTAACAAAACTAAGACTAATAGAACACCTACTATGATAATGCCATTATTTAAAAAACGGTCAATTTTAGCTGAATATTTAGCTCTTTTTCTAATAGAACTAATATCTTCCCCCATTGATTGATGGTGATAATCCTCGAGTGAACTTGCTTGGTCTTTATCAACTGATTGCTCATTAAAAGCTTTGTATACTCCATCTCCTTCTGCATCCATCTCATTAGTCATGTCAAAGTCATTCTGACTATCAAATTGTGAAGTCACTTCCTCATAATAATTTGGATAAGGTTGTGAATCATCCATCGCTTCTGCCCGATTAATAAATTCATGGTAGAGCTCACTATCTTCTGAATAGATCGACCGATCAAAGGAATCCACTTGATTGTTTGAAGAAGGCTGATGATTTAAACGATCATTTCCTTCTTGCTCATAATTTAAATAAGCTTGATAATCGTCGTGTTTTTTCTTTTTGCTTGAAAATAGTCCCATAACTAAACCTCCAAACTATTTAACCAAATGCTTAAAGCATATAAAGTTTTTAAATCAATGATTTCACCATTATTAATCATTTCCCTCACTTGTTGGGCCGTAAATAAGTAATGCGAAACTTCTTCATTTTCATCTTGATCTAGCTTTTCTTTTGCCTCTTCAATGGATTTAGCAAAGAAAAGGTATATGGCCTCATCAATATAACCCGGTGAAATATAAAATTTAGAATTAAATATCCACTCTGCTGAAGCGTAACCCGTTTCTTCATTTAACTCACGTTTGGCGGCTATAAGAGGCTCTTCGAGTTGACCTTCTACTTGATCGATAATTCCAGCTGGGATTTCGTAAATTTCATCAGCAATAGCCGGACGATACTGTTTAACCAGGACAACTTCATTATTTTTTGTTTCAGCTAATATACCCACTGCTGGCAGGTGATGAATCAACTCACGTTTTGCCGTTTGACCGTTGGGTAGACGTACTTCATTTTGATAGAGTTGTAAAATGGCCCCATCGTAGATTTGGTTAACAGATAGTGTTTCATTATTTTTGATAAATGAAATTGTCTCTGCCTTATCTTTCATAATTTTCACCTCTTAAAACTATTTCCTTAGCTATTAATTCCTACTCAGTTTAGCGACTACTATTCTTTCTTTCAAGTCTTTTCAATGGTTAAGTTTAAGAATAGGCCTCAAGTCCGATAAGACTTTTTTCTAGTTATGGTATTCTAAAATTAAGAAAAGGGAGGTTGCAATCATGTTAGCTTTAATCAATATAATTTTTATATTCTTATTAGCAGGCCCTCTGCTAAATATTGTTCGCAAATTCAATCTTTTTGTTAAAAAAGGAAATCATTTATCTGATATTTGGACGGTTACTTTGAAGAAAAATATCCTTGCCTTACTTACTTTAATTGTGATGGAGCATGTTTTAACATTCATTTTTTATAATAGCTACTATATAATGGCCCTCGTCTATTCCACTTTAGCTATTGTTGCCGGATGGCTTCTCTTAGCCTTTCTCTTTTACTTTATTCGTAAAATAAATTCTGCGGCATGGATTTGGTTTTTCTATTATGTTGGTCAAGTCCTCACCTTATTAGTGGGTCTGGCTATTGCTAGTAGTCAATCCCAATCTTATGGCTATATTGGTTTAGAGAGTTATTTTACTGCTTCTGCCATTAGCTTATATTATCTAAGCATTGCTATTCTATTTTGTTCAGCTGGGGTTGCTTTTTTAGCGCTTATAACAAAACCGAATACATTTAAAACCCACAGGAAGTCATTTTTCCATCCTACTCACAAAAAGCCTAGTCGCAACATGCTAGAGCATTATCAAGCAGCAGGCTTAAGTAAACAAGAAATTGAAGCTTTCAGAAGTCAAATGGCTGATTCGCGTAAACAGATTATTAATATTGAAGCCAACTTTCAAAAAACGGCTAAAATGCGCGCCATTGAAATCCGACACAATATCGTCAAAGTTTCAAAGAATTACTTTAAAGATATCGTTGAAGAGCCCAATCGTCGACTGGATGCTTCTGATTTCCTCATCAATTATCTTCCACAGTTAGACGATCTATTAGAAAAATATAATGAAATTAATTCACATGTGGCAAAAAATAAGCAAAGCTATTTAATTTTAGAAAAAAGTGCCCAAACAATCGATCAGTTGAGTCAAGAAATTGTTGAGGATTATTTGAAATTTCACTCCGAAACCTATCAAGAATTGGAAGATGGCTTGAAACTAGCCGACCGAATGTTACATAATGAATCTAATAATCAAACAAATCGATTCAGCCAAAATTCAAAAAAATCTAAAATGGATAATTTTGATATGGATGACCCTTTTGAAGAGCTTAAAGAACTAGATAATGAAGGAGAATAAAGCGATGAATGAACTAAACTCAAATAATCAGGATTTAACTCAAGCCACTTCTTTTGATGAAATAGATGATCTTCTGACGGACCCCTTTGACCAAGAAGAAGATCAGATTGAACCCATTCAATCTTTGCAAAGCGAATTATCAAAAGCTTCAATTCTTTCACAGAAAAAAGTCACCAATGAGAAAACAATTGACCGCTTGAGTAAAAATCGTCAAGCTCAAGCACGTAAACTCGCCCAGCAGATTGACGAGAAAAACCTTTCTGCTGTTATCACCTATGGGGCTAAAGCACAAAAGCGTTTGTCAGAATTCTCCCATTCAATGCTACATAATGTCCAACTTAAAGATACGGGTGAAGTCGGTGATGTTTTAACGGATTTAATGACTACCTTACAACAGTCGAATCCTAAGGAGTTAACCAGTCGACCTAATCTTTTTCAAAAAGTTTTTGGCCAAGTCCGTACCTCCATCTCTGATACCCAAATGAAATATCAAAAAATCGGTAATCAATTAGACAAAGTCGTTATTCGTTTAGAAAGAGAAAAAAACGAATTACTCAATGACAATATGATGTTAGAAACACTCTATCAAAAGAACAAAGACTACTTTGAGGCTTTAAATGTCTATATTGCAGCGGGTGAAGTTAAAATTGAAGAATTACAATCCAAAACGATTCCTCAAGCTATTAAAAAAGCTCAAGAAAGCAATAGCCAAATGGATGTGCAGGAAGTCCATGACCTTAACCAATTTTTAGATCGTTTAGACAAACGCACCCATGATCTAAGACTTACCCGCCAAATGACTATCCAGCAAGCTCCACAAATTCGGATGATTCAAAATACTAACCAAGCCTTGGCTGAAAAAATTCAAGCCTCTGTTCATACCTCTATTCCTCTTTGGGAAAATCAAATTACCATTGCCCTTGCACTTTTGAGACAGCAAGACGCTGCCACTTCTCAAAGAATGGTCTCAGAAACAACCAATGATTTGTTACGTCGCAATTCCGCTATGTTGAAACAATCGGCCATTGATACAGCTAGAGAAACTGAAAGAGGTATTATCGATATCGAAACCTTACAAAAAACGCAGGCTGATTTGATCGAAACGATTGAAACAACATTACAAATTCAAGCTGAAGGACGACAGCAAAGACAAGCCGCTCAAATAGAATTAGAATCAATGGAAAGTCAACTGCAAGAACGGTTATTAGCTATTTCAAATGAACAAAAACAACAAGCTATGAATCCTAAAACGTCACAAGATAATTATTTTGATGATTTTTAATTTTTACTTTAAACACTCTTTAGGAGTATTAAAAGAAACTAGGTAAAAAGTCCTAAATACGACAAAAATCAGCCCATTATCTAGGAATTTCCCCAGCTTTTAGGGCTTGTTATTCACTATTTTTATTTATTAAACGACAAAAACAGTGGCGAATCTCATATCAATTCGCCACTGTTTTTTAGGGCTTTGGCCCTGTCTTTTTTTTATAAAGTTATTCCTTATTCTCAAAATATTCAGGATAGTCCGCTTTCACAATTTCATGGCAGCGATGACAAAGTTCTTCTGCTCCTTCAATTGTGCCGACTTCTGGTCTTACTGCACGACAACGATCACAAACATCTCCTTTTGCAAAATCAACTTTCACGGCATAATCTTCAAACGAATGTGCATCTTGTGGTGCTTGATTAATGGATTGAACGTTTAATTGTGATACAGTAAATAATTGTGCAGGCTGATCACTTAGTAAATCGAAGGCTTTTTGATCTTCTTCATTAATATATAGTGAAACGGCTGCCTCAAAGGATTTCTTAATTGCCTGTTCTGGCTGATTCTTAGCTTCTTCGAGAGCCTTGTTTACTCCTGTTTGTAATTTAAAAAAGACATCCCATTTAGCAACAATCTCTCTAGCTTGCTCAAGCTGTTCTGCCTTAGGCATTTCAGCTAATTGAATAAAACCATCTACCGCTGGTAAATCTTTCCATGCTTCTTCAGCTGTATGTACAATTAATGGTGTCAATAAAATTAACATATCATGAACTATTTGATAAATCACTGTTTGCATAGAACGACGCGCATGGCTATCTTTAGCTTCAATATATACAATATCTTTAGCCACATTTAAATAGAAAGCTGAAAGATCAGAAGAAATAAAGTTCATAGTGCGCTTATAAAGTTCTGGGAACCTATACTTGTCATAAGCTTCTAAGATATCCGCTTTAAACAAGTTAAAGTTAGCATTCATATATTGATCGAGATTGGTGAGTTCTTCCTTAGGAACGGCATTTTCAGCTGGATGATAATCATTCACAAGACCTAACATAAAACGAAGCGTGTTACGAATCTTACGATAGGATTCAGAGACTTGTTTGAGGATTTCATTAGAGACACGTACATCAGCTTCATAGTCCACAGAAGCGACCCACAAACGAATAATATCTGCTCCTAAATCATTCATTACTTCAACTGGATCAATAACATTTCCTAAAGACTTAGACATCTTTTGACCCTTACCGTCATTTACAAAACCTTGTGAAAGAACCGCCTTGTATGGTGGGAAACCATTGACAGCCACAGAGGTAGTGAACGATGAGTTAAACCAACCACGATATTGGTCAGAACCTTCAAGGTATAAATCAGCTGGGAAGTTTAAATCTTCTCGCGCTTGTAAAACGCCAGCATACGATGTACCCGAATCGAACCATACATCCATAATATCCATTTCTTTTGTAAATTGACCATTTGGCGAAGCAGGATGTTGGAAGCCTTCTGGTAAAAGGTCTTTTGCCTCCCACTCAAACCAAATGTTCGTTCCATGTTCTTCTACTAAATCGGCTACATGATTGACAATATCTAATTCTAAAATAGCTTCTCCGTTTTCTGCGTAGAAAATTGGTAAAGGCACTCCCCAAACACGTTGACGAGAAATTACCCAGTCGCCACGGTCACGAATCATATTATAAATACGACGTTTACCCGATGGATGGTGCCAAGTGACTGCATTTTCAACATTATCAAGCAGTTCTTCACGGAATTTATCAATCGAAGCAAACCATTGAGGCGTTGCACGGTAGATAACCGGCTTTTTAGTTCGCCAATCGTGCGGATAAGAGTGAACAAATTCTGAATAATGCAAGAGGCTACCATTTTCTTTTAAGGTCTTAACAATTTGCTTTTGACCTTTCAAATAAAAGACACCTTCCAAACCAGGCGCTTCTTTTGTAAAATGTCCTCTGCCATCTACTGGCGACAAAATATCCAAACCATACTCTAAACCAATCCAATAGTCATCTTCACCGTGACCAGGAGCCGTATGAACTAATCCCGTACCTGTTTCTAAAGTAACATGATCGCCTACCATTAGTAAGGATTCACGGTCATAGAATGGGTGTTGAGCAGTCAAACGGTCAAAATCTTGCCCCTTATAATGTGCTTCGACTGGATAATTTTCCCATTCAAGCGTCGATGCTACTACTTCTAATAAATCTTCAGCGACAATAAAGTGACGGTCGCCAACTGCGACTTGCACATAATTAGCCTGTCCTAAAACAGAAATCCCTAGGTTAGCAGGTAATGTCCATGGTGTAGTCGTCCAAATAATAAATTCTGCTTCTTGAGGAAGGATGCCACCACCGTCTTTCACTTTGAAAGCTACATAAATTGAAGGTGAGCTTACGTCTTGATATTCAACTTCAGCTTCAGCTAATGAAGATTCTGACGACCAGGACCAGTATACCGGCTTCGCACCTTTATAGATATAGCCTTTATCAGCCATTTGTCCAAAAATACGTAATTGCTGTGCTTCATATTTAGGTTGCAAAGTTAAGTATGGGTTTTCCCAATCTCCATTAACTCCCAAGCGCATAAAGCTTTCTTTTTGACCTTCAACTTGTTTTAAAGCATAGGCTTCGCAAAGTTTACGAAATTCTGCTGTTGAGTGTTCTTTACGATTCACACCTTCATTCTTCTGTAAGGCTGACTCAATTGGTAAACCATGAGTATCCCAACCAGGGACATATGGAGAATAATGGCCTGTCATTGAACGAAAACGTGTAATAAAGTCTTTTGAAACTTTATTGAAAGCATGTCCCATATGTACGCGACCATTGGCATATGGCGGACCATCGTGTAGAATCCATGGTTCTGAATCCATATTTTTTTCTAACATTTTGTGATAAACATCAGCTTCTTGCCATTCTTTTTGTAAGCTTACCTCTTTAACAGGAAGATTCGCTCGCATATCAAAGGATGTTTTTCCAAGGTGCAAAGTATCTTTTAATTTCATTAGTTTTCTCCTCTCTATAAAAAAAGCCCCTTCCTAAGAAGGGACGTCAAATACGCGGTACCACCCAATTTAATAGTTAAACTATTCACTCTTCATGATAACGCTTTTGAAGCGGATCTAGCTAGTCAACTTTGGCTCACTAGTCATTGAATAGAATGATAAAGAAAGATACAGGGACTCTTGAGCTTGCACCATCCTCAAGTCGCTAATGTATTATATCCATCTTCTTGTTTCTATCTCAGCTTTTACCAATAATTTTCTTAATTATATTAGTCTTCTGTTGGAAGGTCAATACGAATTGTTTCACCATGTAAGGCTTCATCAGATTTTTCTGCTTCATCAGAGTCTCTATCTGATGAATGATTTCGTTCAAAAGCCTCTAATTCTTCACGACTTAAAGGCATAGTTTTCATAGACTCAGAAGAATCTTCATCTTTTTCATCCACATGAATTTCCCTTAAGTCATTCAAATCAAAAACTTGCGTCATAGATAAATCTTCATTTTCTTCACTATCTATGGCTTCAAGCTTAGCATTTTGTTCTAAATCTTCCAGACGATTACTCGTTACTGATCTTTGTTCACGTGTCTGAGCAGGTGTTAAAGCTGTACCATCAAACAAATCTTCAAATGAAGTGTTATTTACAATGGATAATTGATTTTCAATTAAACGACGTAATTCTTGACGATATTTTTTCGTTACACTTCTCAACCTCTCTGCCTCTTCAAAAATTTCATTTGATTGCGCATTCGCTTCATCAATTACTCGTCCTGCTTCACTTTCAGCTTCATAGAGAATTAATTCTGCTTCCTTACGAGCATTTTGTTTTAGACGTTCTGCTGCTTCTTGTGCAATAATAATTGAAGAATTTAAAGATTCTTGTAATTGTGAAAAATAGTCAATTTTATCTTTAGCTTCTGCTAAATCACGCGTTAAATTGTGATTTTCTTCTAGTTTTTTCTCTAACTCTACGCGCACAATATCTAAAAAATCATTTACTTGTTCTGGATCATAGCCACGGAACTTATTATTAAATTCTTTTTCTAAAATATCATTTGGTGTAATTGTCATAAAGATCCTTCCTTTTTTATAAATTTTACGATACTTTTAACAAATCAATGGATAGTCTAAAATTATCTTTTTTCGTTTTACCATCTACTGACTGAATACGAAAGCGCCCAAAATGCCTGAGTGAAACAATATCAGAAATACCAACCAAAGTATCACTTCGATCTATCTCAGTAAAATTAATTTTAACTTGTCCTGCTTTAACTGCATCCTTGGCTCTTTGGCGCGAAATATTATATACCTTAGATATTAAACTATCTAATCTCAGAGAAGATACAATGACTGTTGCTTCTTCCCATTCATCAATCGATTGCAAAAGGTTCCCTCGTTTTATGGGATTCAAATGGACTCCTACATTGGCTATCTTTTTTACTTCATCCATTAAATAAGTTTGCATTTTTAAATCAACTACTAGCTGCCATGCCTGACTATCAGTGATAATATCTCCTATTCTTCCCCGCTCAATCCCTGTTGAGAGAATGGTTCCAAGTATTTTACCATGAGACAGTTCAGCAAATTTAATAGGGTAAGTAATTTCCAAGAATCCTAATTCTAAATCTGCTAAATCCAATAGATAGTAGTTAGGATAGATTAAGGCTCTCTTACGCTCACTATCTTCATATCCTCCATCTAAATGATAATTCATCTCATCACGGCCGTTAACAATATTTTTTAGAATAGTTGCTTCTCTCGGCGTTAAAAAAGATGTTAAGACGGGAGTATAAAGACGGTCAACTTGATCGATCCAATCATAAACTTGGTCTACAAAAGGAATTTCTTCCTTACGATAATGCTGATAAATAGACTCTTTCATTTACTAGCCTAAAATGGTAATAATCAGCCAAATGACGCCCTGCTCAATAAAAGTCAATGTGAAGAGAGCGATGATCACATTGATTGAAATAGGACCAATGGGTGGAATATAGCGATCAAAAATATCGAGATATGGACTTGCCAGACGATCAATCATTCGTCCAATCGAACTTTCTCTTGCTCCAGGTAACCAGGAGAGTAAGGCATAGAGTATCAAGACCCATTGATAGACACGAAAAATTGTAGACACAAATTGGATAATTGCATTTATATTCATAATACCTCCGACTTTATTGCTAAAAATTGGTGAAAAGAGGAAACACTGCTGCTTCCTCTAAGAAAATTAATGACGATTTCTTTTACGGAAGAAAGGAGGTGTTTCTAATTCGTCTTGCTCGTCAGATTCCGCTTGACGTACCTTACTTTCTGATTCCGATCTTTCAAAGGTTCTTTCAACCTTTTTTTCCTTAGGTTCAATATCTGCCACATCACGGGTAATTTGTTCGCGTTTAATATCCCAATCACTGAATAAATCACGTTCAGTCTCTTTTTGATTTGCTTGTTTTAAGTTGATTGAGCGGTCAGATGAATTCATCGATGGGGAACTTGATGCAGATGGGGTACTTTCGTTTGTCGAGAAAGTGTTGTTATGAGAGAAATTCGGACGGTTTTGACGCATTGCTTGTTGTTTATTGATGGTATTCTTTTCAGCATCAATTCCGGTAGCAATTACAGTAACAACCACCTCATCACCTAAGCTCTCATTAATTGAAGTACCAAAGATAATATTGACATCTTCGCTAGAAGCAGAAGAAATAATATCACTTGCATCTTGTGCTTCAAATAAGCTTAAGTCCGGTCCACCTGTTACATTCAGTAGAATTTGTTGAGCTCCATCAATTGAAACTTCTAATAATGGAGAAGAAATAGCTTTCTTAGTCGCTTCTGCTGTGCGGTTTTCCCCGGCAGCTGTACCAATTCCCATTAAAGCTGTTCCTTGATCCTTCATAACGGTTTTCACGTCTGCAAAGTCCAAGTTAATAAAACCAGGAGCGACAATCAAATCAGAAATCCCCTGAACACCTTGGCGTAAAACATTATCTGCTTCAGAGAAAGCCTCCATCATTGGTGTTTTTCGATCTACCACTTCTAGCAATCGATTGTTTGAGATGACTACTAAAGTGTCAACAGCTTCCTTGAGGTTTTGTAATCCTTCAGCAGCAAAGCGACCGCGTTTTGGACCTTCAAAAGTGAAAGGACGGGTTACGACTCCAACTGTCAAAGCACCTAATTCTTTTGCAATACGAGCGACAACAGGCGCAGCACCCGTTCCAGTTCCTCCACCCATTCCAGCAGTGACAAAAACAAGGTCTGACCCTTCAAGGACTTGTCGTAATTGCTCTTCTGATTCTTCAGCAGCTCTTAATCCTATTTCAGGAATCGAGCCAGCTCCTAAGCCTTTAGTAACTTTTGGACCTAATTGAATTTTAGTTTCTGCTTGAGAACTTTTTAAAGCCTGTGTGTCAGTGTTAGCGACGATGAATTCAACTCCTTGAACATCTTCGGAAATCATTCGGTTGACGGCATTGCCACCCGCTCCCCCTACACCAATAACTTTGATAACTGCTCCTTCAGGATTAACCGTTGGATCAAATGATAATTCCATTAATAAATTCCTCCTCTTGTGCTGTCTTAATTAGTCAAAAAACGTTTGAAAATATGCTCTTAATTTATTTACAAAACCACCCTCGTTAGTTGATGGGTTTTTAGTCGAAGCATCCATCCATTCTTCTTCAGAATATTGGTCTTCTGATGGATAATTATTATAAGATTGCGCTTGGCTATCGTTGTAGGCATAATAATCTGAGTGACTGGAATTATTTGAAAAAGCTTGACCATTAGGATGGGGTTGCGATAATGAAGGACTTTTAGGTTTTTGTCGAGCTTGACTTTGATTACTAAATCCTCCTTGAAGCCCTCCTCGTTGTCCGCCGCCATTACGAGCTTGATAATATGAGTTATCTGACTCACCATAAGGACGACCTTGGCCCCCGTCATACGGATTGGAAATTAGTGGACCAGCATCCCTAGCTGCAGCGTGCTGAACCCTTTGTGCTCGGAAAGTTGCCTGAGCGATTTGATGCACTTCGTCTAATTTTGACACATATTCAACCATCCCCATACTGGTCGTATAGACAGGGTTGCGCAGTCCCATTTGTTCTGGGATATATACACGAACTTGTGGCCCAAAGTACTTTTTGGCCAATTCTAATACGCCTGGTAAAGAAGAAGCGCCCCCAGTTAAGACAAAGCCTCCCGGTAAATCCAAAGCATCAACAGCTTCAAGATCCTCATGAATAGTTTCAAAAATTTGAACTAAGCGAGCTTCAATAATTTCAGATAAATAGCGCTCGTCTACACGAACAGGTTCTTTACGGCCGACTGTTTCAACCGGGAAATACTCTTCTGGTGAAGTTTGACTAGAAATGGCATAGCCGTATTCACGTTTTATGCGTTCAGCAGAATCTAGTGAAGTATTTAAAATAACCGATATGTCCTTAGTGACATAGTCTCCGCCTTCTTGATCTACAAAGGAATATTTCAATTGATTATCGTAAATAATTGAAGCTGAGGTTTGGCCGCCCCCCATATCAATAATCACTGTACCAAATTCTCGCTCATCTTGATTTAAAGCGGTGGTTGCAATTGCTTGCGGCTGAATAACAAACTCAGAAATTGAAAGACCTGCTTTTTCAACACACCGTCTAATATTATGAATAATGGTACGTGGCCCTGTCATTAACCGGGCATAAAGTTCTAAACGAACGCCAATCATTCCGCGAGGATCACGAATACCATTGAAACCATCAACAATGAACTCTTCTGGTAGAATGGCAATTACTTCTCGCTCAGGTGGAACAGAACGTACTTTTGCTGCCGAAATAACATTATCTACATCGCGCGAGGTTATTTCGCGGTTCTCACTTGCTACAGCTATCATGCCATGACAGTCATCAATAGCTAACTTGTTACTAGGCACCCCAACGACCACTTCATTAATTTTAACATTGGCTTTACGCTCTGCTTGCTCAATAGCTTTTTGAATCGAAAGAACTGTCTCATCGATATCGACAATAACTCCACGACTTAAGCCACGTGATTTTTCATTACCTACACCAATTATATTTACATGTCCGTTCATATACTCAGCAACAACAACTTTAATCGATGTTGTTCCGATATCTAAACTAACAATTATCTCTTGATTTCTCATCCAGGTGATGAACCCCCTTCATTTGCACAAAACATGAGTTTTTATCACATTATAGTACTTTTATATTAACACACCCATAAAGCCAATGAAATTAAAAGAAGTCCTTGTTATCAATTCGTAATCATACTTATCTTAATTATTATTAAGCTTGACTGAATTAGTTTCATTTGCCATAGGCGTAAAATAAGCTCCCACTTCAAGATCAATAATTCCTTTACGATTGTTGAGTTGTTCTAACATTTTAGGATAATAATTTATTTTTTCCACTACTGTTGAACTCACTGCTTTTATGAGATTACCATCCTTCATCTTGATTTCGATATATCCCTCTTTACCTGGTTTGGAAGAAGGTGTTATTTTCTCAACCCTTTCTAAAATGCTTGTGTCGAACTGATCTAAAGCAATAGCAAGTTGTTTAAGTGCTGTTTCTGAAAACTCCCCTTCAATTAGAGGAAGTTGAGCCATTTGTTCAGCAATTAATTGATTTTGAATAACAGCTTCATCTGAAGTATAACCTTTACTCATCAGCGCATAATTTTTACCATTGCTAGAGTAAATACCAACAATTTTTTGTTCTTTAACAATAATGTTTATTGCCTTCCAATCGTCGCGCTGAATACGAACATCCTCCAATAAAGGATTGTTAGTGAGTATATGGTCTTCAATTTCTTTGCGCCATTTTAAAATATCTTTTGCCTTATCCATCGAATGAATCTTAACTCCATTGAGAATTGACTCACTCTGAAGGATTTGATTGCCCGAAACACTTAGTGTATTAACATTATCATAAGGTAATATTTGCCATCCAGACCAAACCATTAAACTGTAAATAATTAAATAGAGAATAAAAATTTTTCTCTTTCCTTTAGGAAACCCTTTTAACAATACTTCTTTACTTGGTAATCTATCTAACCAATAACTAGGAGTGGGATTATGAGGGGTTATTCTTTGACCATCTTGTCTATTTTTAAAAACAAATGACTCTTGAGAATTAGCGTCTATACGATAATTTTGTGAAGACCTTACTCGATAATAAGGCTCATTTATCGAGCTATTGTAATAATCAAGCTGTTGACTATCTCGATAATCATTTAAGGAATATATATTGGATCGATTTAAACGCTCTTGATTAAGCGAATGTTCAAAAGAAGTCGGAAGAATAGGTTTACCTTGAGAATCCAAACGATAATTCCCCATAGGGGCTGTTACTGGCTGATTATTTCTTTCTGAAATTGTCCTTTTATTCTGCCGATTCTGGTTCTTATCTGGTAACCGGTAATTAACCATCCCTATTCCTCCTCTCTTTTAAAATAGTTATACCATCTCGTTCATCATTTGAATGATTCGATCACTTGCATCCGTAATTCCCATGCTTTTAGCCGCCTGACCCATTACTTTTAAATCTTCAGGGGCCACCATTAATTGGCTAACTTCTTGATATAAAGACTGTCCACTAAGCTTTGACTCCTTTATCATAACAGCCGCCTTGTTATTTACTAAAGATAAGGCATTATGTTCTTGGTGATTATCTGTTACATAGGGACTAGGTATTAAAATACTTGGCAAGCCAAGAGCTGTTAACTCAGTTAAAGTTGTTGCTCCAGCTCGACAAACAACCAAATTAATAGCTTGAAAAACACTTGGCATATTATCGATATATGGAACGATTCGAACATTATTACTCTGATTAATTTCTTCAACCATCTCTTCATTCAGTTCTTGGAAGTGATTTTGTCCCGTTGCAATAATCACTTGATAATTAGCGCTTAACCATTTATCCAGCGACTCAATTCCTGCTTGATTAATAGCTGGTGCTCCACGAGAGCCTCCAAAAATTAAGACTGTCGGTTGATTATCTTTTAACTCAAATTGTTCAGACAAACAGTGAGGCATTGCCGGTGTCGATATCACTTCTTGCCCTCTAGGGTTTCCTGTTAAAACTACTTTATTTTGGTTTTTGCCAAATTGATGGCTCGCTTCTTCAAAACAAACAGCAATTTTATTAACAAAACGAGCTAAAAATTTATTCGTAATTCCTGCTACTGAATTTTGCTCATGAATAATAGTCGGAACTTTAAGCATACTGGCAGCTAATAAAACAGGTCCACACACATACCCACCTGTTCCAAGTACAATGTCCGGTTGGAAATCACGGATCATTTGCTTTGCCTTATGAGTAGAATGAAACATTTTAAAGATTAATTTTAAATTATCTATACTAATTGACCTTTTTAAACCTGTAATTTCGACTGCTTTAAAAGGTATTCCCGCTCGAGGAACAATTTTCGACTCCAATCCTCTTTGTGTTCCAATATAAAGCACTTCCACATCGGATCGTTCTTTCAATACTCGATACAAAGCTAATGCTGGATAAATGTGCCCTCCGGTTCCACCACCCGAAAGAACAATTCGTTTCACTTTATTCATTTCTTTCTCCTTTATTTTGATGCACTTTTAAAAGACTCGACCTGCTCGATAAACCGATCACCTCTAATTTCATAATTCTTAAATTGATCCCAAGAAGCACATGCTGGTGAAAACAAAACAATTTGTCCTTCTTTAGCATAAGCAAACGCTGCTTGACTCGCTTGGTCTAAATTTTCAAATAAATTGATTGTTTCGATTTTAGCTTGTCTAAAATCTTTTGCCATTTTTTCTCTCGATTCACCGTATAAAAAGGCTGCTTTCACTTTGTTTAAATAAGGTATTAAGTCCTGAAAATCATTTCCACGATCTAGACCCCCACCAATATAAATGATGTCTTGGTCAAAACTTTTAAGGGCTGTAATGGTTGCAGCCGTATTGGTTGCTTTGGAGTCATTATAAAATTCAATCCCCTTGATTGTACCCAGAGCTTGGATACGATGACGAATACCAGTAAAGTTTGCTAATTTTTCTTGAATAGCTGTATTATCTACCCCTTGAATTTTTGCAATAGCAATTGCGGCTAGCGCGTTTTCTAAATTATGCTGGCCAGGTAGATTAAACTGCTCGATTAAAGCGACTTCTTGACCTCGAAAATAAAAAGAATGATTTTTAATATAGGCACCCGCTTTTACTTGTTTGTGACGAGAAAACGGAACCTTTATCGCTGGAGAATGCTTCAACCATTCTTCAAGTTCAGCTTGATCGGCATTATAAATTAAATAATCTCTCTCGGTCATTTGCTGAATCAGTTTTAATTTTGCTGCAATATAGGCTTGCCTGGTTCCGTGGTAATCTAAATGTGCTGAATGAATATTGGTAAAAACCGCAATATGTGGATGAAATGAATGGATACCCATTAATTGGAAAGAAGATAGTTCCATTACGATTAAGTCCGTTTCATTTACTTCTTGAGCCACTTCAATTGACGGTACGCCCACGTTTCCTGCTAATTCAACTTTACCTTTCCATGAACCTTCTAGAAGATGGTGGGCTAAGCGAGTCGTGGTTGTTTTTCCATTAGAGCCTGTAATGCCGATAATAGGCGCTAGACTTTCACGATATGCTAGCTCAACATCCGTATAAATAGGTATCCCACGATGCTCAGCTTCTTGAATAAGCTCTAATGAATAAGGTATCCCAGGTGTCTTAACGATAAAGTCAATTCCTTCTAATATTTCGAGTGGGTGTCCCTTATCCACTACTCTAACTCCTGACTTTAATAGCAAATTAACCGACGGGTCCTGAGAAAGGTCCCCTCGGTCATTGAGCGTAATTTTTGCGTTTTCTTTTTGTAAGTAATTCACAACACTCTTGCCAGTTAGGGCATAACCCATAACTAGAATATGTTGGCCAGCGTATTTGTTTGTCATTTGTTTTCACACTTTCTCGCTTATTATGCCTATTATAAAATGAAATAGAGTAAGCTAGCAAGTAATCCTACTGTCCAAAAAACAAGCACGACTAGCTCTTCAGACCAGCCAATCATTTCAAAGTGATGGTGAATGGGTGACATCTTAAAGATCCGCTTTCCTCTGGTCTTGAAAGAAGCAACTTGTAAGATAACAGATAAAGTTTCTATTACAAAAACCATGCCGATGATTAATAGGGACCATGGGTTGTTTAAAAGTATTGAAATAATTGCTAATCCTGCCCCTAAAGCTAGCGAACCCACATCTCCCATGAAAATTTGAGCAGGTTTGCGATTAAATATTAAAAAAGATAAAAGGCTTGCTGTAACAATTAAGCAAGCCATAGCAACGGATGCTTGCTCTAGGCGAATAGCCAACATAAAGTAGGCTCCATAGGCAATGATATTTAACCCTGTGGCTAAACCGTCTAATCCATCGGTTAAGTTAACAGCATTGGAAAAACCAGTAATCCAAAAGAAGGCAAAAGCTATTACAACTATTAAATAGTTAATTTCCAAAGAGAAAATAGGCAATACAAATCTTTTACCTAAAACATAACCCGCTAGAACGACGATACCAGAAAATAAAAGCTGTAATAGAAATTTTTGTTTAGCAGTTAGCCCTTCATTTTTACCGGTGAAAATAGATATAAAATCATCGGCAAACCCAATGCCACCAAAAAATAACCAAGTTAGCACAATCATCAAGAGATTGGCATCTAGTAGATTAAATAGCCAGCCAAACATCAAAGTAATCATTATAGATACTGCAATAAACACCGTTCCTCCCATAGTGGGAGTACCTGTTTTTACTTGGTGCCATGAAGGGCCTTCTTGCCGAATAGCTTGTCCCATTTTCTTATTTAAGAATAAACGGATAAAAAGGGGCACTAAAGCCAGGGTTAAGAGGCCTGAACTAATAAAAGCCATTAATAACTGCATCATCTTTTCCATTTGTTTTCTAACTCCTCTTCTACAATCGCAACCTCATCATAAGGTATATAATCATCACCAATTACTTGATAAGCCTCTCCTCCCTTACCAGCAAAAAGAAGTGTATCATTAGCTTCGGCATGATTTACTAAATAATGAATGGCTTTTTTTCGATCTTCAATTAAATCATAAGGAACTTCTTGATGATCTCTTACCATTTCAGAAACAATCTTTTTAATGGGTTCATTTCGAGGATTATCTGCCGTAAATACAATATGATCCGCCCACTTAAATAAAATATCGCCCAAATCAGGTCGAGCAGCCGAATCTCTATTACCTCCGGAATGCCCAAACATTACTCTTAATTTTCCGTTTGAGGTTTCTTTTAATTCACTTAAGACATTTTCTAAAGCATCTGGTGTATGTGCAAAATCAATCACCACTCGATAATCTTGACCCTTATCAATAACTTGCATTCTTCCAGTGATACCTTTTAATCTAGGTGTCAAATCAACTATTTGTTCAGCTGAATAGCCATAATAAACTACCAGACACAAAAAGGCTGCTAAATAATTCATAACATTATAAGCACCAATCATCGATAAAGCAACTGGATAAGTTCTAGCTTGATAGTGAAGCTTGAATTTTTGTATTGAAGCTTCTGTCGTCAGCTCATCCACATAAACTGTGGCCTGAGGATCTTTCATACTATAAGTAATTACAACCGCCCCAGTAGCTCGACTCATTACATCTGCATAAGGATCATCTTGATTAATAATCGCTAGTCTTGGTTTTTGATGGTGAAAACTCTGTCCCAATTGTGCAAAGAGCAAACTCTTAGCATAAGCATAATTGTCCATAGTTTTATGAAAATCCAAGTGTTCTCGAGTTAGGTTAGTAAAAATTGCACAGTCCACATCGGTATACCAAAGACGGCCTAAGGACAAAGCGTGAGAAGAGGCCTCAATTATGATATCACTGCAACCCTCCTCGACCATCGACTTATAATACTTTTGTAAACTAACTGCTTCTGGCGTTGTATTAATAGCCGGAAGCAGACGCTCGCCAATTTTGTAATGCAGGGTGCCTATCACACCTGTCTTATGATTCAATAATTCTAAAAATTGAGAAATCAAATGTGTGGTGGTCGTTTTTCCGTTAGTCCCAGTAACCGCTACTAGAGGAAGCTGGCTAGATGGTTGACCGAAAAATTGATGAGATAATATTGCTTGCGCTCGATAAGTTGAAGGGACTTTGACTAGCGTTATTTTTTTATTCAAAGCCTTTTCTATTTGTTTAGAAGAGAATTCTTCGGCTACTATCAGTGAAATGTTTTCTTTCATCAGCTGATCAATTACTGAATGGCCATCAAACCTTTCACCTTTTATAGCGATAAAGGCAGCATTTTCAGTGAGCTTTCGACTGTCATTGGTCAGATCGTATATTTCTTTATTAAGATCTAAATCACCTAAAAGTTCGTAGTTAATTAAAACTGATATTAGTTTATTTAATCGCATTTCATTTCCTTCTCTCTACTGCTTGATTAATATAGACTCTAACATTGGATGAAAAACTTCGGACAGCATCTGAGTTCCATAAATACCATAGTCATTTTGTGGCCTTTTAATAAATAAATATAACATGTATTTAGGTTCTTCAGCAGGAAAGAAACTGATGACTGAATAAAAATAGTCGTTTTGTCCCGTTAGATAGCCTGTTCCCTCTTCATTAGCAATTTGAGCCGTTCCGGTTTTTGCCGCCACTCTGACTATGTCAGATTTAAAAGGTCTTGAAGTCCCATTTTGATCCTCAACCGCTTTAGTCATCAAGTCAATAATATAGAAAGTTACTTCAGGTTCAATAACTTGCCCTAAGTTTTGTTTTTGATAGCTTTGTCCGCTTTTATCAATATGATCAATATATTGAATTTTCATCATTTGCCCTTTGTTAGCAACCGCACTATAAGCTTGTAAAAGTTGCATCGGTGTAGCTGAAAATGCTTGGCCAAAGCCAGACATTATTCGTGATGTAGGGTTAGTGAAATCGAGTGAACCCGGATTTTCATTCGCTAGTTTACTATTTGTGCTAACGCCAAAACCAAATTTTTTTAATTCTTCAGTCCAAACTTGGTCTCCCATACGATTCACTAATTCGACCATTGCCACATTTGAAGAGCGAATGAAGCCATCTTCAAATGAAATTTGTCCCCAACCGAATTGGTTATGGTCTCTTACTTCACGATCAAACACTTTTACCATACCCGATAAGAACGTTTCTCCCGGTTGATAAACACCCATTTCTTTTGCTTTAGCCATGGTCAAAATCTTAACAGTTGATCCTGGTTCGTTAGCTGTTTCAACTAACAAATTCTGCCAAAGAGAGTCGATTCCTTCTCTGGTATTTAGATTAAATGAAGGTCTTTGAGCTGAGGTTAACAATTTACCAGTTTCTAATTCAACCAAGTAAGCCCCCATTGACTCAGGTTGATATTTCTTAAAAATCTTATCTAGAATAGTCTCGGTCTGATTTTGGATACGACTATCTAAAGTTAAATAGATATCATTAGCCAATTGAAGGTCAGTTGAATTTTTGCTTGATTTCCCACTCGATAATATATCATCAAATGCCGCTTCAATACCCATGGCTCCAACTAAACTTGATTGAGAACCTTCTTGGTTACTTTCATTAACTTCTGCATAACCTATTAAGTGAGAGGCAAAGTAGTCATTGAAATAATAACGGCTCACCTGACTAGTGAAAAAGATTCCCGGTAAGTTTTCAGCTTCAATTGCTAATTTTGTCTGTGCTGATATGTTTTTAGAAGCTGAGCCAAACTCAACTTGATTGACATTATCACTATTTAATTGCGTCCATATTTTTTCTTTCGGCATATCGATATATTTAGCAAGAATGGTCGCCGTATAATCAATGTCTTTAACCGTTTCACCTTCTGCCCAATCAGCATCTAGAACAGCGTACATAGAATAAGAAGTAGTATCCATTGCAATAGGCTGACCAAACTGATCATAAATTGTGCCTCTTTTTGCTTTAGCAATACTACTTCTATTGTCTACTTGCATTTCTAGTTTAGTTAAATTAACACCATTTACTTGTTTGAATAAAGCTATTTGTGCCATTCGACCAATCATTACTAAACCGATTAAAATTACAATGATAGCTAAAAAAAACAAATTCATCCCTTGATTATTATTCGCATTATTATTAGTCATTTTGATCGATATCCTTTACGCGATCCATTTCTGCCTTCATACCGTTGGCTTCTGCTACAAGCTCAATATTTTTATACTTTAAGTTTTCAGCCTTTTCGACCATTAACATTTCTGTTTCTTTGACAAGCTCAGCCTCTTCCAACTGGATCTCTTGAATCCTTTGGTTAACCTGGTTGACTTGCCAATGAATATAAAGACTCGCAAAGCAACAGCTAACCATTATAAAAATACCTAGCAATGCTAAGTTTCGATTCGTTATAATCGTTTGCCTTTTTGATCTCCTATCTTCATTATCAAACCAATCAGATTGATGGGAAGGTTCCCACTCTTCAATCTTTCGGACTGCTGAGCCATCAAACGTATTAGTAGATTGACCGACTAGCGATTGGGCTTGGTCTTTATTATAATAATTTCTTCTTTGATAACTTTCAGTCACAATCGCTATCCTCCTCAATACTACATACTAATTCTTTCAATAATTCTTAATTTTGCTGATCTTGAACGATTGTTATTCTTTAACTCTTCTTTTGAAGGTAGTATCGGTTTTCGATTAACTATTCGATAATCTGCTTGTTGATTACTTAAAACAGGTAAATTTCTAGGTGTTTCTGGTAAGGTGGATACTTGCTTAAACATTTGTTTAACCAATCGATCTTCTAAGGAATGGAAGGTAATAACTGCCATCCTGCCACCTACTTTTAACAGTTTTAACCCCTGTTCAATTGAACTTTCGACTGCGCCAAGCTCATCGTTAACAGCTATTCGAATGGCTTGAAAAGCTCGCTTAGCTGGATGTCCACCGGTCCGACGTGTCGCGGCAGGAATCGCTTCTTTAATAATCTCTGCTAATTGAGTAGTTGTTTCAATTGCTTGTTTTTTACGACTTTGTTCAATATTTCTTGCAATTCTTTTAGCAAATTTTTCTTCACCATACCGGAAGATAATACGCACCAAATCATTATAATCCCAAGTATTTACTACTTCATAAGCATCGAGCTCTTGCCTTTGGTCCATTCGCATATCTAGCCTTGCTTCTTGATGATAGGAGAACCCTCTTTCCGCAATATCTAATTGTGGTGAAGATACTCCCAAATCATAGTAAATCCCATCAATTAGGTGAATTGATTGCTCCGATAAGGCGACTTCTAAATCACGAAAATTTCTTTCAAAAAAAGTTATTTTTCCTTGGGATAATTGCTCTTTTAAAGTTACTTTAGCATTATTAATTGCCATAAGATCTTGGTCAAATGCCAATAATTTTCCACGGTCTGAAAGAAGGCTTAATAAGTATTGAGCATGTCCAGCGCCACCCAATGTACAATCAACATAAATTCCATTGGGATTCACTTCTAAACCATCAATTGTTTCCTTTAGTAAAACTGTTTCGTGCTCAAAGGACATATTGTCACCTCGTTATTTTAAAATCCAAAATCAATCATTTCTTCTGCAATATTTTCAAAATTTTCCTCAGCATCCTCTGCAAAATCTTCCCAAAGCTCACTGCTCCAAATCTCGATACGGTCTGATACGCCAATCACACGACATTCCTTATCAATCTTAGCGAACTCTATAAGATTTTTTGGTAAATTTATCCGTCCTTGCTTATCGATTTCTACTTCGGTGGCAGCCGAATAGAAAAAACGAGTAAACTTACGTGCGTCTTTTTTAGCTAGAGGTAATTGTTTTAATTTTTCTTCAATTGTTTCCCATGCATTCATGGGGTAGCCAAATAAACAGCCATCCAGACCTCTAGTTACTATAAAAGTCGAACCTAGTTCTGGACGAAACTTAGCAGGCATGATCAAGCGGCCTTTGGAATCGATATTATGTTGATATTCTCCCATTAACACGACTTGTTCACACTCCTCTCCTAAGTTAGATTAATTTTACCACATACTCCCACTTTTCACCACCTTATAGACAAAATTGAATAAAAAAACAGGTTTTGCTAGAAAGCAAAACCTGTTAAAGCTTGATATTATGATCATTTAAAGCTATTAAAAAAGTGGTGGGGTAATTAGAAAAAAATCGTCCACCATCTTAAAATAATCATTCCCACTAAATAAAAAACCAAGAAATAAAAAAGTAATTCACTTGCAGGCAAATAAAATTGCTTAAAATAGAAATGGTCGATTTCTTGTATATACTTATGTAATTGAACACCGATTGCAAAAGAAGAAAATAAAATAATAAATGGTAGCACATTAAAACCAAAAATTAGCCAGCCAAAACCGTAAATTAAAACCAATAAAGTGGGTAATAAACAAATGGCTAATGTTATAGGCCAATTTTTAAAATAGGTTAAATAAGGTCTCCCATATTTTTTAATTAAAAAAATCATAGTTAGAGGAATGATATAAAGCAATAACTCAAATACAGAAAAATCACTTGTCTGCAAAGTATCCCTTCTTTCCTCTAATGAATATTTCCTTTTAATATTATTCAATAAATGTCAATAAATGCAACCAAGTATCTTGATTAAATACTTCCCAATAATTTCCGTCTCCTAAAACAGCGTAACCGATAACTAAACCCATTCCAAAGACAATAATTAAAAGGATGATAAAGAAAAAAACTTTGAAGATCCCTTTCATAACTTGTTTAAATAGTGGATATTCTAAATATTTTAACTTCTCTTCCATTTATTCACCCCTAGTTTATTTCCAAATGGATTGCCACAATCTCATAAAGAAATTTGGCTTACTTGGTTTTTTATTATTTTTGTTTGGATCAATTAAACCGGATTCGACCCAATCCATCATTATACCAGTTCCTAATGCTACTGCATTCATGGGTTGGTCAGAAGGAATAGCTGAGACTTTTATCTGCTCAGTGATTAACAAATCTAGATCTTGGATCATCGCGCCCCCGCCTGTAATAACCAGTCCTTGATCATGGATATCTGCGATTATTTCTGGAGAAGCTTGTTCAATCACTCTGCGTATTGTTCTCACTATTTGATCTAATAAATCTTTTAATGCCCGATGTAAATCGTTAGAGTCAACATTAATCGCTTTTGGTAATCCTGTAACAAGATCGCGCCCCTTTAACTCTTGGTTATGAACATCTCTTCCATCCACCTTTTTAGCACAGGCAAGTTGCATTTTTATCCTCTCAGCTGATTGGATCCCAATGAGTAGTTGGTAATGGTCCTTAAAATACTGGATAATTGCTTCATCAAAGTCATCACCAGCTATCTTAATCGATTCTGCGTGAAGAATTTCACCTGAAGCAATAATTGCTATATCCGTCGTTCCTCCACCAATATCTACAATCATACTTCCTTTGGCTGATAAAACATCTAGGCCCGAACCGATAGCCGCTACCATCGGTTCAACTTCTACTCGAACCCTACCCGAAGTAACTTTTTGAACTGCCTCGAATAGTGAAAGTTGTTCGATTTCACTTACATTGGTTGGCGTTGAAATTAAAACATTTGCCTTTCTCAAGCCACGTCGAATGTGTGCGCGCTTGAAAAAGTGAAGAAGCATGGCTTCGG
Organism: Facklamia sp. P13069; assembly: GCF_050409405.1. Lineage (NCBI taxonomy): Bacteria > Bacillati > Bacillota > Bacilli > Lactobacillales > Aerococcaceae > Facklamia > Facklamia sp. P13069. Next base: position 24,084 of record NZ_JBNUPN010000017.1, read on the forward strand.
TTAAGTCATAGTCTGATACCACTCCACCTTTTAAAGGTTGTATAACTTCAAGAGACTTTGGCACTCTACCCCGCATTTCATAAGCTTCTCGTCCCACTGCCATTACTTCTTGAGTCGATTGATCTACAGCAATCACTGCGGGCTCATTTAAAATGATTCCTCGGCCTTTAAGATGGATTAATACATTGGTTGTTCCTAAATCAATACCTATATCTCTAGCCATTATACTCATCCTTTCTGGATGATAATTAAGCAAACACAGCTTTTACAGCTGGTTTATTTTGAATGGATGGAATTGGCTGGATATTAACACGTTCGATGTTTGCTCCTAAGCGAGCTAGCTTTTCATGGAAGAGGTAATAACCACGATCAAGATATTTCAACTCAGAAACCCTTGTCAATCCTTTAGCAGTAAGTCCTGCAATAATAAGAGCAGCTGCCGCACGAAGGTCTGTCGCTTTAACCTGGGCACCTGATAATTCTGCAGGTCCGTACATTACAACTGTTTGGCGTTCAATTTTGAAATCAGCGCTCATTCGACGCAATTCTTCAAAGTGCATGAATCGATTTTCAAAAACGGTTTCAGAAAGTGCTGAGTCTCCCTTAGCTAATAATTGAGCAATCGACATTTGTGCCTGCATATCCGTTGGAAAGCCTGGATAAGGCATGGTTTTAATGTCTGTGGGTTTCAAAACCTTGGGACCAATTACCCTTAGCGAAGAATCAAACAGTTCAAAAACAACGCCCATTTCTTGCAACTTACTAATTAGCGGTTTGTTGTGATGAGCAATCGCTCCTTCAATCATGACATCTCCATTAGTCACAGCAGCCGCTACCATAAAAGTACCGGCTTCGATACGATCTGGCATAACTTCATAGTCCGTAGCCAAAAGTTCTGAAACACCTTCGATACGTATTGTCTCCGTTCCAGCACCTGAAACTTTAGCACCCATTTTATTTAAAAAGTTAGCTAAGTCAACAATCTCTGGTTCTCTAGCAACATTTTCAATCACTGTTTCGCCTTTAGCTAAAACAGCAGCCATCATAATATTTTCAGTGGCTCCCACCGAAGGGAAATCCAGGTAAATATTGGCTCCGATTAACTGGTCTGCTTTTGCTTCAACATATCCTGCTGCATTTTCAATAGTAGCTCCTAATGCTTCAAATCCTTTTAGGTGCAAATCAATGGGACGTGTACCGATTGCACAACCGCCTGGCATGGCCACACGCGCATGACCAAAACGTGCTAACATTGGTCCCATTACAACGATCGAAGCGCGCATTTTACTAACAAAGTCATAGTCCGCCATAGTTTTAACCCGACCTGTCGCATCGAGCGTCATCTGATTATTCGCTTGATTGAATTTAGTCTCTAGGTCAATATTCTTTAGCAATTCGTTCATTGTTAAAACGTCTGATAAAACAGGCACATTACTTAGTCGTGTAATTCCTTTCGACGCCAAAATAGAAGCTGCCAGAATTGGTAAAACTGCATTCTTAGCACCTTCAACCTTGACTGTACCCTCCAAACGGTTGCCACCTTGTACAATAATTTCTTCCATTTTAAATGAATCCCCTTTTGAAGACTATCGCTTTGGAGTAGGCGAGAGACTTATACACATGATTAGAGAAACGCTGACATCAATAGTAGACGTAAGGTTTCAATGATTGTTATAAAAAACGAACTTGTCAAATAGCCCAAGCCAATACTACATAAAATACATAGGTATCGGTCCATTGCTTGGTGTTGAGGCTGTAAAACACTCCTCCAATTAACTTTTGACAGAGCCATATAGGCTAGGATGACAAAGAAAATGCGAAAAAACAGTACTGCCATACCATTTATAATTGCATACATTTAAATCACCCTTTCATGTTCGTAATCATCATAGCATAAATAAGAAGTAAGTAAAATGACTATAAAGCAAAAATACTATCAAAAAGAAATAGGGCTTAACTTTTCACAATAAAAAAGCTATCCTGCTAATCTTTGACAGTATGAAATCTATTTATTACTTTTTAAAGTCATTTTGATGACTAGCATTTTGTAGATAATAACGTCGATGGTTATCAATCTTAGCCAAATAAAACTCTCCTTCATGAACACTTGGATCAAATTCAATTATTTCGTCACTAGGCTCAATGGCTTCTAAGTATAGCTTTTCATATTCCTCAATGCTTAACTTTCGACGTTTCTGGAACATTGCTTCAATTTCATTCAAGAGTATAGCCTCTCTAAAACCTGGCTGTAATGCTCCAAAAAAACATTCAGCAACCGCACCTGAACCATAAGAAAATAGGGAAATCTTATCGCCTTTTTTAAGACTTTGATCATGAACTAAAAGTGAAATTAAGCCTAGATAAAGCGAGCCAGTATAAATGTTGCCAATATGTCTTGAATATTGAACAGCGTGATCGTAATGTTTGTCAAAACGGTCTAAAGCCTTCAACTTCTGATCTACATCTTTGAGTGTATTTGTTGAATCATTTAAATACTGACGATAGTTTTTAATCGCCTTACGACCCATTTTGGTAAATGGTAAATGGAACAATTGTACTTGATAAGCATCCCAAAAATCCGGTTTACGCTTACATACTTCTTCCATAATATTCAAAAAGGTCTGATTATATAGATTGGTAGAAAACTTACCGTCTACACGTGGATATATGTCGTATTGTGGTCGCCAAAAATCAAATTGATTGTCAGTATAAGCAATGCTTTCTTCTTCAATAGCTAAAATCGCTGGATCAGCAGTTATTAACATAGCCACTGCTCCTGCTCCTTGAGTCGCTTCTCCAGAAGACGCTAGACCATATCGAGCAATATCGGTTGTAACGACTAACACCTTTCTTTCGGGTCTTAAGCGCACATAGTCAACAGCCGCTTGTAAAGCTGCCGTTCCTGCATAACATGCCTCTTTGATTTCATAGGAGCGTGCAAAACGGTTAATCTTTAATGCTTGGTGCAAATATATTGAAGCTGCTTTAGAATAATCAAAAGACGATTCAGTAGCTACAATCACTTGGTCAATTAAGTCCCGATCTTCTTTTGAAATAATTGGTAACGCTGCATTAATGGCCAATGTAACAATATCTTGTTTGTAATCCGTGACAGCCATTTGACTTTGGCCGATTCCAATTGTAAATTTTGCTGGATCAATATCTCTTGCTTGAGCTAATTCCTCCATGTCTACATATTGGGGTGGTATATAAAAATGAATACGGTCGATTCCAACTTTTGTTTTCATTAATTCCCTCCTCAGTTTTTTCAATCATAATAGACATTATCTTACGAATTTCTCATTTTGTCTAGTAAATCCCTTGCAATCTGAGAGTTAAAGCTTTCTCTTACTTTTAACAATTTAACTAATAGGTCGATTTCATCGGCTTTGGCTCCCACTTGTATCGCTAAGCTACGAGCCTGCAATCCCATATGACCCTTTTGTATACCTTCGGATACGATGGCTTTTAAGGCTGCAAAGTTTTGGGCTAAACCGACAGAAGCAACAACTTGAGCTAACTCTAAAGCATTAGGATTTCCCATTAAATTTAAAGACCACTTTGCCATTGGATGAATGGATAAGGTCCCCCCCACCGTAGCGACTGGAAGAGGAATGTCCATATGTCCGCTCAATTCAGCCTTCTTAGAATCATAAAACCACTGACTTAAACCTCGATATTTTCCTTCTTTACATGCAAAGGCATGAACACTCGCTTCTACCGCACGCCAATCATTTCCTGTAGCAATCAAAACCGCATCCACTCCATTCATAATCCCTTTATTATGAGTTGTGGCACGGTAAGGATCCAATTGGGCATAGTCACTAGCCATAGCAATTTTTTGGGCAATAGGATGGGCTCTATCTAAATTTATATCTATACGCTCAATAGAAAGAGTCGCTTCCACCTTAACAAAATTTTGTGGATTGTAATTTGAAAGAATTGCCATTAAAACCTTGCCACCAATATCTTTTTTTATCTCAAAGGCTAATGCTTCCAAAACGGTATTTAAAGAGTTGGCTCCCATAGCTTCACAAGGGTCAAATAGTAGATAATAGGAATGGTAGAGCGTCTGATTGCTACGATAAGCCGAATACTCAATATCTAAAGGTCCCCCTCCTCTTTCTACCATCCGATAAGCTACTTTTTTAGCAAAGCTCAACCACCCCTCTTTATGCTTGTTAAGAGCTTGTTTCGCTTCAGCTTCTGTCCAATCAGTTAAAACAATTTGTCCTTTAATTGTTTTACGGTCTAAATGCGCTTTAATATTACCCAAATGTTTGGCGCCATTGGATGCCGCAGCTATTACCGATGGTTCTTCTGTTACCATCGGAACTATGTAGTCCTTTTTGTTCACTTGAATAGTCGGTAATATCCCCATTGGAAGGCCATAAGTGTAGAGATAGTTTTCAATCATCTGATTGGCTCTTTTTTCATCTAATATAGGAAAATCCATCTTATTTTCTAAATAAGGGGAAATATTTAAACGTCTTTCCTGTAATGATTGACGGTAAAATTTCTTAAGTGTCATTAAATGCTCCTCATAAAAAAACACAGGTAGAAAAATCTACCTGTGCAAGTAATTTAAAAATTATTTAGTCCCGAAGATACGGTCACCAGCATCACCAAGTCCTGGTAGAATATAGGAATTCTCATTTAAGCGCTCATCCAAGGCAGCTGTGAAGATATCAACAGTTGGAAAAGCTTCTTGCAAAGCCTTCACTCCTTCAGGAGCAGCCACTAAACATACGAATGTAATGTGCTGCTTATCAACGCCATATTTCTCAGTTAATTGTTTAAGAGCCGAAATGGCAGATCCTCCTGTAGCTAACATTGGATCGACTACAAATACTTGGCGATCTTTAATATCAAGAGGAAGCTTAGCAAAATATTCAACAATCTCTAATGTATCATGCTCACGATACAAACCAATGTGACCCACGCGAGCAGCGGGGACCAAAGATAAAATTCCGTCTACCATACCTAATCCTGCACGAAGAATTGGAACAATAGCCATTTTCTTACCAGCAATTTGTTTTTGCTTAGTAACAGCTAGTGGTGTTTCAATTTCAACTTCTTCAAGCGGTAGGTCGCGTGTGATTTCATAAGCCATCAACATAGCAATCTCATTGGTTACTTCACGAAACACTTTAGTTGAAGCGTTCTTATCGCGAATAATGGTTAGTTTATGTTGAATTAAGGGATGATCAACTACCGTAAATTTTGCCATTCTTTTTCCTCCTAATCTAAAGTATCTTAGTGATAAGCGTTAAGAGGCTTGTCAGCTACAATTGCTTCTGCTTGCTTACGTAGTTCAGCAAGTTCAGACTCTTCGGCTTTAAGAGCCTTAACAATAATTTCAGCAATTTCACGTGCTTGATCTTCTTTAATACCTCTTGAAGTAATTGCTGGTGTTCCCACACGGATACCTGATGTTTCAACAAATGAACGTTGGTCATTTGGAATAGAGTTCTTATTAACAGTGATTGCAACTTCTTCTAAACGGTTTTGTGCCCACTTACCAGAAACATCAAAGCTTGTTAAGTCTAATAACATTAAGTGGTTATCTGTACCACCTGAGATAACGCGTAAGCCACTCTCGTTAAATACTTCTGCCATAGCAGCAGCATTCTTAATAACTTGTTGTGCATACTCTTTAAATTCAGGTTGTAAAGCTTCACCAAAAGCAACTGCTTTAGCTGCAATAACGTGCTCTAAAGGTCCTCCTTGGATTCCTGGGAAGATAGCAGAGTTTAATTTCTTACCATATTCTTCTTTAGCAGTTAAGATCATGCCACCACGAGGACCTCTTAAAGTCTTGTGAGTAGTAGTTGTAACTACATCCGCGTAAGGAAGTGGATTTGGATGTAAACCAGCCGCTACTAAACCAGCGATATGCGCCATATCAACCATTAAAATAGCGCCAACTTCTTTAGCAATCTTTGCAAATCTTTCAAAGTCGATTGTACGTGAGTAAGCAGAAGCACCCGCAATAATCATTTTTGGCTTCTCTTCACGCGCAATTTTTTCTAAAGTGTCATAGTCTAGCTGTTCATTTTCATCAAGACCATAAGCTAACATATGATATGATTGACCAGAGAAGTTAACTGGTGAACCGTGAGTCAAGTGCCCACCTTGAGATAAGTCCATACCTAATACTTTATCTCCTGGTTCTAAGAAGGCGCGGTAAACAGCTAAGTTAGCTGAAGAACCTGAGTGAGGTTGAACGTTAACATAAGTTGCGCCAAATAATTCTTTGGCACGATCAATTGCTAATTGTTCTAGGATGTCTACGTATTCACACCCACCATAATAACGACGTCCTGGATATCCTTCAGCATATTTATTGGTTAGGATTGACCCTTGAACCTTCATAACATCTTCAGATACAAAGTTTTCTGAAGCAATTAATTCGATACCATGCGTTTGACGTTGGCGTTCTTTTTCAATTACCTCAAAAACTTCTGCATTAATATTTGACATATATACACCCTCCAAAAAAATAGTTACAACATTTAGTTGTAGTTTAATTATAACATAAATGACGACGCTTTCGTAACCCTATTCATGAAAGCAAGTGTTTTCTCATCATTTTCTAATCCTTGAACATAAATTTTCTCTGCCGGACCTTTTTCTAGAGCCCTAAGTCCAGAAAATAAATGTTGTGAAGCGCTCTGCCAGTCATTCGGTTGACCCAATGAATAACTATCGACAACCTGGGGCCGTTCTTTCAAACCATCAATAATAGCATTATCAGCCAAAATGCCTATCTTCATCGATTCTTTATTGACTAATTCAACCCATTCTTCTATTTTTCTCGGAAATGCTATCAGGTAAACCGGTTGTTTGGGACTATAATGACGATATTTGACTCCTGGGGAAGCTACATTTAAGTTAGCCAATTGCATTTTTTCAGAAACAATCTGAACAGGACAGGCTGTTTTAGCTTGAATCTGACTAGGCGTGATATGGCCTGGTCGTAAGACATCCACTCTATCCTCATGGGGATAGACAACTGTCGACTCAATACCCACATCCGTTAAAGCTTGGCCATTATTTAGAATTCCAGCAATTACACCTCTAAAATCATGTAGTACATGCGCCAAGCTCGTCGGACTTGGTTTGCCAGATAGATTTGCTGACGGACCTACTAGTGGGGTTCCCACTAAGTCAATTAATTCTAAGGTGAGAGACTGATTAGGCATCCGAATAGCTACACTTTGCTTACCGCCAGTCACGTTATCAGCTACTTTGCCTTTTTTAAGTGGAAAAATAATCGTTAAAGGTCCCGGCCAGAAACTATCCATCAATGATTGAGCGATGGGGGAGATTTCATTCACTAGTTCTTCAACTTGATCTTGATTGGCAACATGCACGATTAAGGGGTTGTCATTAGGACGGCCCTTTGCTTTAAAGACTTTTGCCACAGCTGCTGGATTTGTGGCAATAGCCCCTAATCCATAAACCGTTTCGGTTGGAAAAGCGATTAATTCCCCCTTTTTTAGTAGTTCTGCTGCTTGAGGCAAGCTTTGCTTATCAAAAATTAGAGTCTTCATTTAAATCCTCCTCTCGCATCAAAGATACATATCGATCTTTACCCGCAAAATCACGTCCAATTTGAATAAAAGCCGCTGGAAAAGCGTCTTGCAATATCGTCTTAACAGCCAGACCTTGGGCAAAACCTATTTCCAAAAAAACACCGGCTCTTGGTTTTAAGTGTGAAGGTAATTGCTTAGCTAAAGCTTTATAAATGGCTAAACCTTCATCTTCCGCAAACAAGGCGGATTGTGGTTCATATTTTTTTACAGAAGCATCCATTAAATCCAACTCACTTTGAGCAATATATGGCGGATTAGAAACGAATACATCAAATTGAAAATCTGGCTTAAAGGCTTGCATCAAGTCTGAATGGACAAATTGAATATTCACTTGATGGTCATTAGCATTTTTCGTAGCTAGTTGAAGGGTTGCTTGTGAGAAATCACTAGCATATACTTCCCAAGTTGGTAAAGCTTTCTTTAATTCAATAGCAATTATGCCTGAACCGGTTCCTAAATCGATTACTTTGCCTGGAGGCAGCTGACGCATATAAGCCAGCGCTTTTTCAACTAAACCAGCCGTTTCTTCTCGTGGGATCAAGCAAGCCGGACTTACCTGATATTTGTGGTCCATAAAATAAGTGTAGCCGCTAATATACTGTATCGGTTCATCATTTACTATCCGGTGGAGAGCAGAATCAAATTGGCTGGCTAGACCTTGTGAAATCGGTTGATTTAAAAACTTGACGGTCTGACTTAAATCCCAATCAAACAACTGCATCCAATAATAGCGCGCCAAATTTGCATCGTGGCCGTGTTGATTCAAAAAAAATGAAGCCTTTTGGAGGGCTTCATTTAAAGTTAGTTCTTTATGCTCCTTGACCATTGAGCTCCTCCAACTTTTGCGTTTGGTCATATACAACAAGGGCATCAATGATTTCATCGATATTGCCCTGCATAATAGAATCGAGTTGCTGAATGGTTAAGCCAATCCGATGGTCGGTCACACGGTTTTGTGGATAATTATATGTGCGAATTCGTTCAGATCGGTCTCCAGTACCTACTGCCAACTTTCTTTCAGAATCAAAAGCTTCTTGCTTTTCAGACTGCAGAATATCGTAAACACGTGTTCTTAATACTTTCATGGCTTTTTCTCTATTTTTTAATTGTGATCGCTCATCTTGCATAGCTACCACAACTCCTGTTGGGATATGGGTCATTCGAACAGCTGAAGCTGTCTTGTTAACGTGCTGTCCACCAGCACCAGAAGCATGATAAATATCCACACGGATATCATTTTCATCTAAATCAAAATCGATTTCCTCTTGTTCAGGCATTACCACTACTGTAGCAGTGGATGTATGAACCCGACCTTGCGATTCGGTTTCTGGTACACGTTGCACTCTATGTGCACCGTTTTCGAATTTTAGTTTGGAGTAAACTTTTTCGCCTGTAATCATTAAGGTTACTTCTTTGTATCCTCCAATGCCTGTAATATTGGCTGACATTAGTTCGACTTTCCAGCCCTGGGCTTCAGCAAACTTGGAGTACATGGTTAAAAGATCCCCTGCAAATAGTTGTGCTTCATCCCCACCGGCTGCTCCTCGAATTTCCATGATAATGTTTTTGCCATCATTAGGATCTTCTGGCAACATCATCAATTTAATTTCTTCTTCTAATTGATCTTTTTCTTCCTTCAAATCAGAAAGTTCTAACTTGGCTAATTCTGCCATATCAGGGTCTAAATCGCCCGCTAACATTTCTTCTGTATCTGATAGTTCTTCATTGACTTGTTTATAACGACGAATTTTAGCTACCTTGGGCCTTAAATCGGATTCCTCAATCGATAACTTTCTTAATCGATCCGAATCAGATATAATTTCTGGATCACTCATCATTTCGATTACTTCCTCAAAACGGAAGATTAATTGATCTAATTGTTCAAACATGACATTCTCCTCAATCTACTTATTAAAGTCTTTTTTTAAATTTTTCCAGGGTTTTTATAACATTTACGACAAACAGGTAAATAAGCTTCATTGCCCCCTATTTGAATTTGGTCTCCTTCATAAACTGGTTGACCATCAAGAAACCTTAAATTCATAGTGGCTTTTTTATGACAGAACCAACAAATTGTTTTAATTTCTTCGATTTTATCAGCATAAAGGAGCAAATATTTTGACCCTTCAAATAGTTCATTGGTAAAATCATTTTTCAAACCAAAGGCCATGACCGGAATATTTAACTCATCGACAACCTTAGCTAATTCAATGATATGGTGTTTCTTTAAGAATTGTGCCTCATCAACCAAGACACAAAAAAGGCGGTCTTTTTGGTGAGAAGCCTTAATCTTTTCATAAAAGTTATCCTCATCAGAAATCGGAATAGCTTGTCGATTGAAACCTGTTCGTGAAGAAACAATCCCTACCCCGTCACGGTTATCTATTGCTGAAGTATAGATTTGCACAGCTTTGTTTTGTTCTTCATAGTTATGAGCAACTTTAATAATTTCTATTGATTTACCTGAATTCATTGCTCCATATTTAAAATAAAACTTAGCCATTACCATGCTCCTCTTGTCTGTAGTTTAATTCAACCTATTCATAATAGGTTATTTTTATTTAGAAAGTCAATCCTTCACACACTATTCTATTCTATCACATCCTATCACTTGTCAAAAGAGATTCTTTCTTCCAAATTTACTTGAGGACTGATAGAATAATATTACTTGTATATTATGAAAAGTTGAGGTGGTAGCATGCCATTACGTAGCCAAATCGCTCGTATTATTGGAAAGACAAGCCGTTATTTATTAACTAAATTCACTCAAGGAGGGTCCTCCTTACCTGGAAAAATTGCCCTTACTATAGAACCCGATCTCTTAAAAGAATTAGCCAACAATTATCAAGTTGTGGTTGTTACTGGCACAAACGGAAAAACGCTAACAACCTCTTTAATTGTTGAAATTTTAAAAGAAGTAGAGCCCTTAGTCATTACCAATCCCTCTGGATCAAATATGCATCAAGGAATAGTAACTACGTTTTTACAAGCCCCTCGCTTAAAAGATGGCCAAAAAGGAATAGCCATTTTAGAAGTCGATGAAGGCTCTTTAAGCCATGTGGTTAAAGCCATCCAACCGGAGTATTTTGTTTTTACAAATATTTTCCGCGACCAGTTGGATCGTTTTGGTGAGCTTCATACTATTTTTGATTTATTAAAAAATGCTGCTAAAAGTGTGCCTACAGCCAAAATTATTGCCAACGGCGATCTACCAATGTTTAATTCATTAGAAATAGAAAATGAGAAAATTTTCTTTGGTTTTGATCATCAAAAGGATGAACGGATTGTTCCGCATCATAATACCGATGGTTTACTTTGCCCAATATGCGATCATATCCTAACCTATAAAATGATTACTTATGCTAATTTAGGTAAATATTATTGCGAACATTGTGGTTTTAAACGTCCCAAATTAACTTATACCGTCGATCAAATTAATGAGCTGGCGCTTACCCACTCCCAATTTTCGATTAATGGCCAGTCCTTCACTTTACCAGTTGCTGGTAAGTATAATATTTATAATGCTTTAGCCGCTTATTCATTGACTAGAGAGTTAGGGTTAGATGATAGTGAGATTCGACAAGCTTTTGAAAAAGCTAAGAAAGTATTTGGTCGACAAGAAAGTATTCAAATAAAAGACAAAAAGGTTCTACTTAATTTGGTGAAAAATCCGGTTGGTTTAGATCAAGTACTAGAACTGATTACTTTTGATCATCAACCCTTCACTTTAGTCAATATTCTAAATAATCAATATGCTGATGGGACAGATGTTTCATGGATTTGGGACGGTAATTATGAACGATTAAAGACCATGCCAGTCGCTGAAGTCATCACCGCTGGTGATAAAGTAGATGATTTGACCAAGCGAATTATTGTTGCGGGAATTGATGAAAATCAAATTAAAAAAGCTCACTCAATAGAAGAAATTTTCCAGCTGATTGAGCAAGCCAACACAGAAAACATTCATGTTTTAGCAACTTATACTGCCATGCTTCAATTAAGAGAAGAACTAAAAAAGCAGGGCTATCTAAATCATTGAGAGGAAGAAGTGAATGAGAACTTTTAGAATTTGTCACTTATATGGTAATTTACTTAATACATATGGTGATAATGGAAATTTACTGATGCTTCAATACCATGCCCAAAAAAGAGGGATGGATGTATTAACTGAAGTGGTAACAATTGATGACCCTTTTGATCCTACTGCCTATGATTTAGTCTTTTTTGGTGGTGGACAAGATTACGAGCAAAAGGTAATTGCTAAACAGATCCAATCCATCCGACCTGGTTTGCAAGAATTCATTGAAAAAGATGGTGTCGTTCTAGCAATTTGTGGTGGTTATCAACTCTTAGGTCATTATTATGTTAATGCTAAAGGAGAAAAATTACCGGGACTTGGTATTCTTGACCATTTTACTGAAAGACAAATTAACCACCGCTTTACCGGTGATACCAAAATCTATTCTGACTATTTTAAGCGCGAACTCATCGGGTTCGAGAACCACAATGGTGTGACTCATTTAGGAAAAAATCAAAAAGCTTTCGGAAAAGTCATTCAAGGATATGGGAATAATGGTAAAGACCAAACTGAAGGGACCCATTACCGCAATACTTTTGGCAGTTATTTTCACGGTCCCTTATTAGTTAAAAACGATTGGTTGACTGATGAGTTAATTGATTTAGCTCTTTCTAATCAACAGACTCCTAAAGTTGAAGCCTAAGGCAATTAAAGCCAAAGGCTTCAACTTTTTTCTAGTTAGCTTTAATAAGAGTCACCCTCATGTTAAAATAAATGATAATGATTCTAAAAAGGAGTATATTATGTCAAATATTCTTGCAGTCAAAGATCTTACTATTCAAAGTTCAAAGAAAACAATTATTTCTGACTTGTCTTTTAAGATTGAAAAAGGGGATTTTGTTTCTATCAATGGCCCTTCTGGATCAGGAAAATCAACCCTCTTAAAAGAAATTGTTTACTTAAATGCCCCTAACCTAAGCCGATCAGGATCTATTTTTTTGAAGAGAAAGAAATTGACCAGTATCCACCCATTGAACTGAGACAAAAAATTTCCTACTGCTTCCAAACAGCTCAATTGTTTGGTCGAGATGTATGGGATAATTTGTCCTTCCCTTATGAAATTCGCGATTTACCCGCTGATAAAGATCGTATTGTTCAATTATTGCAAGAAGTAGAACTTTCAAGCGATTATTTAAGCAAAGAAATTAATAGTTTATCTGGAGGAGAAAAACAACGGGTTGCTCTTATTCGAAATTTAATTTTTCCGCCGGAAATTTTATTATTAGATGAAATTACCTCTGCTCTTGATCAAAGAACCAGAGAAATACTATGGCGTTGGCTACTCAACTATATTGACAAAGAAGGAATTACTACTCTTTTAATTAGTCATTTAGACAAGGACCACCAGCTTGCTAATCGCGAAGTTTATATATCGAAAAATATCGATGAAAGCGAGGAAGAATAATGACTCAGAATCTTCAAGTTAGTCCGCTTACTTTAGCCCTTTCTTTTTCCCTTGTTTTAATAACCTTTTATATTTCATATAAAGAACAACTGGACCTTTGGAAAGATTTATTGATTGCCATAGTAAGAGTTATTTTACAATTATTAATTGTAGGCTATGTCTTAGAACAAGTCTTCTCTATCGATAACGCTTTGCTTACTGTAGCCATGGTTGCGGTTATTATTTTCAATGCCGCTTGGAATGCTTCTAAGCACGGTAAAGGAATAAATAAAGCCTTCGCCATTTCTTTATCAGCAATCGGAATTGGATCACTCACTAGTTTAGCAATATTAGTCTTATCTGGTTCTCTAAAATTTACCCCTTCCCAAGTGGTTCCAATCACAGGGATGATTTCTGGGACGGCCATGACGGCTCTCGGTTTAACCTATAGAAATTTGAAACAGCTTTTTGAAGATCATAGACAGGCATTTCTAGAAATGCTAGCCTTAGGAGCAAGTCCACAGCAAGCTAGCACGCATATTAAAAAACTGGCCGTTAAATCTGGTATTCAGCCAACCATCGATAGCGTGAAAACTACAGGAGTTGTCACCTTGCCGGGTATGATGTCGGGTTTAATTTTTGCCGGTGTCGATCCAACCAAGGCAATTATGTATCAAATGATGATCTCCTTTACTTTATTAGGTACCACTTCACTGGTCTCAGCAACTTCCGCTCATTTAGCTATTCGTACTTTTTTCAATGATCGCTATCAATTAACCTTCATGCCAGAAAATGATAAAAAATAAAGTAAAATAAAATCCCCAAGAGGGGTTTCTTGGGGATTATTCTATACTCGATATCTTAATTGGCCATCTAAGTAGGTTGCTTGTAAGTCAGCATTTTGATTAAGAACAATAAAATCAGCTGCTATATCTTTTCTTATTGAGCCACATTCAGCTTGAATTCCGACAGAACGCGCTGGATTTAGACTCGCCATCCGAATTGCTTGGTCGACTGTTGCTAGTTCCCATTTAATCATGTTTTGAACGCCTTGTATCAGTTCTAGAATAGAGCCCGCGAGGCTTCCTCCTTCAACTAATCGCGCTGTTCCTTCGCTTACCATTACATCAAACTCACCTAAACGGGAGATGCCTTCTCCCATGCCACCGGCTCGCATACAATCTGTAATTAAAACTGTCTCTTCTAGTCCTCTAGCTTTAAGTGCAATTTCAATAGCAGCTGGGTGAACATGGTGGCCGTCGGCTATGATTTCAGCAAAAACATCTTTCAAGCTAAGTGCCGCGCCAACCATACCAGGATTGCGATGGTGCAAACCTGACATACCATTGTATAAATGAATAAAAATATCAGCACCTGCCTCTACTGCAGCTTTTGCTTGATCATAACTAGCATCTGAATGGGCAAGTGCAGTATGGACTCCTTGGGCTTTGGCATATTCAATAAATGGAATGACTCCTTGACGTTCTGGTGCAATTGCAATTTTATTGACTAAACCCCCTGACAATTTTATCCATTCACTTAATGCATCAATCGAGGGATCACTCATGTATTTGGGATTTTGTGCCCCTTTATATTTTTCTGTAAAGAAAGGTCCTTCTAAAAAGATTCCTCGGACTTTAGCTCCCTGACAGGTTTGATAATTTGTTTTGATCATCGAACATACTGCATTTAAACGCTCAATCGAATCGGTTAAAGTTGTTGGCAAAAAGGAGGTCACTCCGCAAGTCAATAATTGGTCAGAAATATGGCGCAGACCTTCAGGATCATTATCCATAATATCGTAACCTTGATAGCCGTGGATATGTGTATCCACTAAACCAGGAGCAATTATCAGATTCTCATAATCTTTTATTCGCTCAACATTTGCTGGCAAATCACTCACAATTTCGCCAAACTTACCCTCATCTGTTACTTCAAGAAAGGCTTCCTCAACTACTGAACTATCTAATATAATTTGCTTTGCTTTATAGTATTTACTCATACCATCACTCCTCTTACTACATATTATACTTGTTTTTGAAAATTATAGAATAATTTTGCTAATAACTATGCTGTGATGAGATAGATAAGTTTATATAGGAGTTTAAAATTGATTAAAGCAATAGGTTTTGACTTAGATGATACACTCTATGATCGAAGTGCCATTTATCAGTAGGTATATGAAGCCTTTCAATCAGGTTCTATAATTTATAGGGTTGATGGCCGAAGGCCTCAACTCTATTTTTT
>NZ_JBNUPN010000018.1:0-37830 GCF_050409405.1 Facklamia sp. P13069
AAAGACAACCCCTTTATTTGAGATTAACTCACAAAGGGTTTGTCTTCAGTCTGAAACGAATCCTGCATAGGATTCGTTTTTGTTTTAGTATTGCTTACGATCACCGTACATATAAGGGTCAGCTTCTGAGAACATATAGGATCGGTGATGGTAACGCATAGAGAGTATCAGACCCACTCCGACCATATTAGACAGTATGGCCGATCCCCCTTGAGAGATAAAGGGTAATGGTACTCCCGTAATTGGCAGTAAACCGATAGTCATGCCCACATTCTCTAGAACGTGGAAAAGAATCATGGTAATAACTCCTGCAGAAATATAAGTATAATACTCATTTTGAGTCTCAAAACAAGTTTGAACCATTTGATAAATCAAAACAAAATAAATCACCAGAATAATCGCCGCACCAAAAAAACCAAAATTTTCACCAATAGTCGTAAAAATAAAGTCTGATTCACGAACCGGAACTGGCACTTCGGAAATGCCAAAGCCCTTACCATAGAGTTGACCAGATCCAATCGCTAAGATCGATTGAACCAGTTGGTAAGATTCACCTCTGGTGTCTGAGAAGGGTTCTAACCAAGTAGTGATCCGGCCTAACTGATAAGGTTGGAAGCCGATTTTCAGTAAGGCATCTGGGAATAAGACGGCCAGTAAGATTAATCCCCCACCAACAATGAAAACAACTGAAAAAGCTGGAAATAAAATTTTCCATGAAACACCGGATAAAAGAATCAATCCAGCGATAATAGACAGCATGACCAAGTTAGTTCCCAAGTCATTTTGCATTTGCACTAATATTAATACAGGTGCGGAAGCCAATAAGAGTTTACCAATCAAAATAAAGTCGCTTTGAATCGTTCGATTAGTATTTTGATTATTGTGTTCGGTTACCAATCGTGACAGATAAACTATCAAGGCTGGTTTCATCAACTCTGAAGGTTGAAAAGATAAAGAACCTAATTTGAACCAGGATTTAGCTCCCGTCATGATTGCTGTTTGGCGATCATGGAAAAAAAGGACGAGCACCAGTAAAAACAGACCAATACCGTAAAAGTAAATAGATAATTTCCAATACTGTTCACTATCAAACTGCATAACGATAATAACGACCAGAGAACCTAAGGCGTACCACAAGGCTTGTTGTAAGGTCGGCCCGATTCCTTGGTTGGAAATCATTGCGGTAGTTGCATATACAACGGCTAAGCCCACTAAACATAACAACAAAACAGTTAAAACAATGCCATAATCAATTCGATTTTCTTGATAACTAGCAATTCTTCTATTTATTTGCATTAATATTTCTTCCTCCTTAAGGATAAGACTTAATCGATGGATTTGATAGATCGAATCATTTCATTAAAGTCTCTTATTAACTGCTTTAAAATCTAAAGTTAGAACATTTATAAAAGCGCCGATAAAAAATATGAGACAATTTAGATAAATCCAAAACATGATGACTAAAATTGCACCCAAGGCAGTGTTACTATTAAGTGATTGATTAAATTGAATAATGGTCCCAAATAATTTACCTAAAAGAGTAAACGTTAATACAGAGAATAAGGATCCTGGAATAGCTTTAGTATATTTTAATTGATGATGCGGTAAATAGGTATAAACAATCACTAGAAAAATAAAGAGGAAAAATAAAGACCCCCAACTTCCCCCTCTTAACCAAGTAAACAAAAAGCTCAAATCACTTCTTAAATACTGGTCAATCCAAGTCAGTAAATACTCACCGAAAGTAAAAATAAAGGTTGAAACTAAAATAACTAAGACGCTGACTAAGGTAAAAAGATAGGCAAATAAGCGTTGAATCAAAAAGTGTCTCTTACTCTTTACCCTATATATTTGATTGAGCACTCTTTGCAAGGCATTAAACACATTGGAAGCAGGCCATAAAGCTAAGACTAAACCAATTGGTACCCAGCTAGTAGAAGCTGTTTGATAGTACTGTTGAATCATTGGGATTAAGGACTTAGCCACTTGTCCAGGCAAAGAAGTTCTCAAAAAGACAATGACTTCTTCATAAGAATAAGGTAAGAGCACAATCAAGTTGGAAAAGGCTAAGAGAATAGGAACAACGGCTAAGAGAATAAAGTAAGAAACTTCCGCCGCGTATGAGCCAAAAGAAAGCCCATCAAGCTGCTTTTTTATTTTGACAACTAAGCTTTTGATTTGGTCTTTAGACTTGGTATTTAACAACCCCATTTAGGCTACTCTCCCTTCTTATAACTTCTATAGATTACCATAATCATTGAGTAATTGCACTTGAATGTCTAAGCAAAATCGATAAATTCAATCGGATTGCTTAGACAATAATTGGCAATAAGGTTATAATTAAAGAGAATAAAGAACGGAGGGAATTTATGTCTAACGGTGTTACTTTTTACTTTATGCGGCACGGTGAAACGATATTTAATCACAATGGTCAAGTGCAAGGTTGGTCCGATGCCCCCCTAACTGCTAAAGGAATTGAGCAAGCAAGAGCTTCTGGTCGTGGCATTGCAGATATCCATTTTGATGCGGTTTATTCCAGCGATTTACACAGAACGCAAGAAACTCTCCGCTATGTTCTGGATGAAAACCATCACAAAGACCACTACGAAATCCAATTAATGAAGGAATTACGGGAAGTCTTCTTTGGTTCATTTGAAGGTCAACCTGCTTCCAATCTGTATGATGCAGTGGATGAGCATTTATTGGCCGGTGGTATTGACGTAAAAAAAATGGATAAACCAATTGAAATGCCTAAATTTCTAAAGCTAGTAAAACATTTAGACCCTGAACATTGGGCTGAAAATTATGTTGAATTTTGGGATCGGATTGAATCAGGACTTTTAATTCTATTAAATAAGCATGCGGGAACTAATCAAAAAATATTGATTATGAGCCATGGCATGGCCATTAGCAATCTAATTCACGGTTTAGTGGCAGATTTCGAGAGTGGACAACCCCTATCTAATTGTTCCCTATCCATTGTTGAATATCGTGACGGACAATTTCGTTTAAACGCCTTTAATCAAACTGAGCATTTTATCTACGATAAATAAGTCAGCCATTTTATAAATTAATTCTAAGCAATAAAAACACCGGGGCATTTACCCGGTGTTTTTTGCTTGAGAATTTAGAAACTAGGAAACCTTAGCCTGCATCCGATACATTTCGGCATACTGTCCATTTAAAGCCATCAATTCATGATGGTTGCCTTTTTCTTTGATTTCGCCATTATCCATCAAAATAATTTGATCGGCATGCTGAATAGTCGATAGGCGGTGCGCAATGATAAAAGTTGTCCGACCTTTTTGTAGCACTTTCATGGCTGCTTGAATGATCGTTTCAGTCTCAGTGTCAATATGTGAAGTTGCTTCGTCTAAAATTAAAATCTTAGGATCGGCAGCCAGGGTACGCGCAAAGGAAATTAACTGCCGTTCCCCTGAAGAAAGGGATTGACCTTTTTCAACCACTACTTCATCGATCCCCTTTTCTAATTTAGCCATCATTTCTTTGGCCCCAACTTGTTCGATAGCCTGCATGATCTTTTCTTGGCTGATCTCCGGATCATTCATAGAGATATTACTAGCAATGGTTCCTGAGAAAAGGTAGGGCTCTTGTAGGACGATGCCCATATCGGCTCGAACACTCTCACGCGAAAAGTCTTGAATATCCTGGCCGTCAATCAAAATCGTTCCATCTTGTGGATCATAGAAACGGAAAATTAAATTAATTATCGAAGATTTTCCTGAACCGGTATGACCGACTAAACCAATTGTCTGACCAGGCTCAACTTCAAAATTAATATTTTTTAAGACTTTTTGATCGCCTTTATAGGCAAAGTTCACATTTTGAAAGCTAACACGCCCCTCACCCATTTCAAAGACTGCTGCTTGATCTTTTTCACTGGGGTGATCCATCAAGGAAAAGACCCTAGAGCCTGAAACTAAAGATTGTTGCAACATAGTCATTAAACGCACAATTTGTGTAATCGGATCAAAAAGGCGCGATACATAATTAATTAACACATATAATTTACCGACAGAAATACCTAAGATGCCCTCTAAGTATTGAGTTCCTAAATAGGTCACTACCAATAAAATACCCATATTTTTTAATAAATCAGCCAAGGACCAAGAGAGTCTAGAATCAATCTTTTGGGATTGGAGTCTTGATTGATACCATTCTTCATTGGTTGCTTCAAATTCATCATTGAGCATTTCCTCTTGTCCAAAGGCTTGAACAATTGTTACCCCTTGAATAATCTCAGCCGTTTTGCTGTTTAATTCAGAGATACTTTCACGCCATTTAGTATTGACTGGCGCAATTTTACGCATATAAATAACTTGCCAAACGATAAAAAGTGGGATGAATAAAAGAAAGGCTAAACCAATTTTTAAATTGACGTAGAGTAAGGCGGCATAAATACCAATGACCGTCATTAAGTTAATCAACATACGGTTACAAAAGTTTTGATAAAAGGACTGACGCAAAACTTCCGTGTCATTGACAATTCGAGCCGCAATTTTTCCAGCCGGTTTATCATCAAAGTATGAAACCGGTAGGGTTTGCATGTGCTGATGGGCTTGATCCCTCACCTTTTTACTCAACTGATTGGCCACAAAAGCCATTAAAATATATGCAGAGTAAGAAAGGACTGCCGAAGAAACCAAAATCAAGACATAGCGAATGAAGAAGCTAATTACCTTGCCTTGTTCAATGATTTGATTATTACTGACTTGATTGGCTGCATAATCAATTAAATCTTTAGCTAATAAAGGAGCATAAACAGAAAGGCCGACCGAAGCAATTAGAAAGAAAACACCTAATAAAAATTTCCATTTAGCATACTTCAAATAGGACAATAAACGTTTAAAAGTTTCCATTTTCGCCCTCCTCCATTAGTTGATTACGATACTGTTGGTAATACCAACCTTTAGTTTTTAATAGTTCTTCAGGTTTTCCTCTTTCAATGATGCGCCCATCTTCTAAGACTAAAACTAAGTCTGCATGCGAAACAGCTGAAAGACGATGGGTAATGATAATATTGGTTTTATCTTGACGTGCTGCTTGAATATTTTTAATGATAGCCGTTTCGGTTTTAGCATCTACTGCAGACAAGGAGTCATCCATAATTAAAAGCTCCGGCTTACGAATTAAAGCACGGGCAATCGCAATTCTTTGTTTTTGTCCACCTGAAATGGCTACCCCTTTTTCACCGATTAAGGTTTCTAAGCCCTTATTCATATGGGCCATATCCTTAGTAAAATCAGCTGCTTCAATGGCCTCGTTCAGCTCCGCTTCTGTCGCATCAGACTTTCCAAAAAGAATATTATCTTTGACTGAGCGAGAGAAAAGCACATGGTCTTGAGGAACATAACCAATCAAACTAGCTAATTGTTCAAAATGATAATCAGCAATCGGATGGCCGTTAATCTTTAAGGATTCAGGATCTTCAACAGGATACTGGCGTAAGAGTTGTCGCACTAAGGTCGACTTACCTGAACCGGTTTTGCCAACAATTCCTAAAGTTTGACCCGCCTTTAAAGAAAAATTGATGGCTTGAATAACTGGCTCTTGATCATCAGGATAGGCAAACTGAAAATCTTTGAAATCAATTTGTTCAATCTGACTAATCGATCGGTCGCCTTCTTTGCCAAAGAGATCATCAGCCTCTTCGATTTCTTGAATCTTACGGTGTGAAACTTGACCCTGTTGATAGATCGCAATCAAATCAGACATCCCCCAAATCACTTCATTAAACATACCGAGATAAATTTGGAAGGTAATCAATTGACCTATTGATAATTGGCCTTGGTTGACGTAGTATGCCCCTAAGGCTAGACCAATCCCTGTGGAAAGGCCAGAAAAGATACGAGCAGAAGGTCCAAAAAAACCAAATAAGAAGTTCATCACATTGGTTTGTTTGACAACATCTTTGGTTCTTTCTTGAAAACGCACCTGCTCTAAGTCTTTCTTTCCATAGGCACGGATTACGCGTACCCCATCAACTGTTTCAAGCACTTCGTTAGACAATTTAGCTACCGCATCGCGGCTGGCTTCATAGCGTTTATCGGCTTCTTGTCCTAGGAAATGAATGATCACCCCAAAAAGAATTAAAGGAATAATTGATATTAAGGTCAATTTCCAGGAAATAGTAATAAACATGACTAAAAGAATTGAAATCAGCCAAGATCCATCTGAAATGATAATTAGAAAACCATAAGCTAATGTTTCCCCCAAACGATCTATATCTGAAGTCATCCGCGTCATTAAATCACCCGAGCGGTAATTTTCATAAAAAGGTAATTTTAAATAAGTGAGTCGGCGAAATAATTTTTGACGGACTTGCTTGGTGAAAAGTGATGAACGACCAAAAAGAATCACCAACCAAGAAGCCTCTACGATATAATTTGATACAGCCGCTACTGAGAAAACGGCTAAATAAAAAATTAAAGTCTTTGAATCTAAAGATTTTTTGACAATGGCATCAATGAATAATTGAATAATATAATTGGGAACGATAGCTAATAAGCCTGATAAAATGGCTAGTAGGCCGCCAATGAAATAAGCCATTTTATGTTCCTTAATAAATTGATATAATGCTGCTAACATCTCTCTCCTTCTTCCTAGATCCTTTCATAATAAGTAAGCATAAAAGACACCTATTTAAGGTGCTCCTTAAATAGGTGTCTTTTTGCATAATGACAGACTCCTAGATCAATTAGCTAGTGAGTCTTCCTATTTATTATGAAAGGAGTTTTTGTGATAATTAAATGAAAGACAAATAAGTTCATAGTGTTCATTGTTTTAACTCCTTTCTAAATTTAATGAATCTATTGTATACCTTTTCATATAATCTGTAAACACTGATTTCATTTTATTTGCAATTAATTGTCAATAGCGTATCGTATAATTAAAGTTACTATTTAATTAGGAGGTTTTTTTATGAAAATTGTTGTTCTAGAAAACTTAAAAGTCCCCCAAGAACGGATTGAAGAACTGGCAAAACCTTTAATAGAAGCAGGCCATGAATTTAAATATTACCCTGAAAAAACGACCCATCCAGAAGAATTGATTGAACGCAGTCAAGGGGCAGATATTCTTACCTTAGCTAACAATCCTTTGCCTGAAGAAGTTTTAGACCAGCTAGATCAGGTGAAATATATCAATGTGGCTTTTACTGGCGTCGACCATATTCCTTTAATCAAAGCCAAAGATCGCGACATTTTAGTTTCGAATGCCGCTGGCTATGCCAATACAGCCGTCGCTGAATTAGTCCTAGGGATGACGCTTAATTTATTCCG
This sequence comes from Facklamia sp. P13069, assembly GCF_050409405.1. Lineage (NCBI taxonomy): Bacteria > Bacillati > Bacillota > Bacilli > Lactobacillales > Aerococcaceae > Facklamia > Facklamia sp. P13069. Next base: position 7,302 of record NZ_JBNUPN010000018.1, read on the forward strand.
TCAACTCAAGGCTAGCGACCAAGAAGTAAGAATGACCGAAGACTTTCCTGGTATTCGGCAAGGCTCTGAAATTAAAGGCAAGACGGTAGGAATTATTGGAACTGGAAAAATTGGTAAAGAAACGGCTAAATTATTCAAGGCCTTTGGCGCTAACTTAATGGGATTCAATCGCAGTCGTGATCAGGAATTAATCAATATGGGAATGGATTACTCCTCCTTAGAAGAATTACTAGCTAAGAGTGATATCATCACTATCCACCTTCCACTTAACCGCGAAACCCAGCAATTCTTTGGAAAAGATCAATTACAAGCTATGAAAAAATCAGCCGTTTTGATTAATTGCGCTCGCGGTCCAATCATTGATAGTGATGCCCTAGCCCAAGCCTTAAAGGATGGAGAGATTGCTGGAGCCGGAATTGATGTCTTTGATAGCGAGGCACCTCTTCGTGAAGACCACCCGCTGCTAACCGCACCAAACATCCTACTGTCTCCTCATGTTGGTTACTTTACCCATGAAGCGATGGATTTAAGAGCTCAAATCGCTTTTGAAAACATCTATCGTTATCTTGAAAATCAACCACAAAACTTAGTTTAATACTCCTTATAAAAAAGCACCCTAAAAAAATAGGATGCTTTTTCTCTTTCAATTTGAACCAGTTAAATAGCTTAGTATAATTCATAGATTACATCGAATAAGTCTTTATCTTTTTCAATTTTCGCCTTATTACCAATAACTGCTAGAGTGTAATCTTGAAGTGCGTTTTCTAATCCATCTGCTAAGTCATTTAGTTGCTCATTCGTTACAGCAATCATCTCTTCTTTTAACTGACTAATCATTCGATAATCTAAGCCAGTTAAATGCAAGGTGAAGGCTTCTACTCCTTTTTCGTGTGCTGATTTAGGACGTTCTAATGGTGAAAGACTGCCAATGATATTCTTAAGTAGCTCGCTTTCTGAAAGCTCTAATTGGCGCACATAAGCAGGAATCGCTAAATAACTTTCTACTGATTGGCGGATATTAGGATCACGATAGGACATCATATATAAAGAACCTAACCGATCATGACCATAACCAGAACCGTAGGCTCCACCTTGTACACGAATGGTATTCCAAAGATAGCCTAAATTCAATTCATTGCTCAGGACCTTAGAAGCACCTGAATACTGTAGGTGGTCACTAGCATCAGCCGCAAGACCAACATAGTTGACATCTTGAGCGGTGACAAAAGCTTCATTTTGTTTCTTGCCAGTTGGATAAGTTTGCAAAGGTCCTAAATCTTTTGATGGAAGCTGATTAAACGCTTTAAGCACCTTATTTTTAACCAAACTTGCTCGCTCTTGATTACCGGTATATAAAATGTTTAGACGGTTAAAGTTAAGGATTTTTTGATAGCTAGTCTTTAATTGGTCTAATAATCGATCGCCTTTTCCTTCTTTGAGTAAGTCACGGCATTCTTTTAAATAATTAAAGAAATCAATGCCTGAAGTCATTTGTTCTAATTTAAGAGCTGGCTTATACTGGCTCAGTGCGCGTTTAAGGGCTAAAACATGAGCCCCAAAGTTTATACGGTTTTCAAAACCGGCAATTAATTCTTGGATGATGCGTAAGATTTCTTGCTGATCTTCAATCAAGGTCGAAGTCATAATTTCTTGCATTAAGTCGATCAAATGATCGGATGAAGCTTCCAGTGCTTTTCCATTTAAGGCAAAATAGGTTTGAATACTACCGTCTAATTTGGGAACGATATCTACTGAGGCTAAGATGCCACCGGTGTGGGTATCCATTTGCCGTTGTAATTGATCAGAAGAATAGTTTTTTGTAGCAAGGCCTGACATCAACTTGGCTAATAATGAAAGGCGTGAGTATTCTTCGACTTCAAGATCACGAATATCCCAATAAAGCGATAAGTAATCAATGCCTGAGGTGAATTGGTCTGCATGATAAAACTTACCTTGACTCTTTTCAAGCGGATTAATTGTCAAAGGTAATTCTTCTGTTTCTGTTGTTAAGTCTTCCTTAGTTAACATAGGGATTTTAGCTAAATCTTCTGGTTTATCGACCGATACTTGACGTTCAATTAAGGCTTGAGTGGAAGCTACCAAATCTTCTACCTCTTGTTGAGAGAGTTGAGACTTGTATGCTTGTAGTTCTTGATCTTGCTTGGCTTCTTTTTGATCACTTAGTCCTGGACTTGCCTCAAGCGTGATTGCCACACGGTGGTTATTGTTTAACAATTTTTCTTCAATTAATTTTTCAAAGTAGCCCTCTTTGGCAAGCTTTCGCAATTCTGTTAACCTCTCAGAGAAGGAAAGAATGTCAAAAGGTGAAAAGTCGTACAACCAGGTTTGGTAAGCCGATAAGGTATAAAAAAGGCCGCGAGGACGTGATTCTGAAATGACTCTTTCTTTCAAACGGAAGCTAATTTTATTAATGGAAGCTTGAATAATTGCTGGATCAATTCCTTCATCAACCAATTTAGCTAAGGTTTCTTTAACAACCTTTTTAAAGTCCTCCATCTTACTAGCAGACGAGTACTTAGCTAGAATCATAAAAACTTCAGTATAACCAGGTAAATCGTGACCTCCACTGATGTCGCCACCTATTTCCGCATCAAGGAGTGCTTTCTTCAAAGGAGACTGGTTATTACCGAATAAAATTTCTTCCAAAATTTCAAAGGCCATGGCTTCTAGTAATCTGTCAGCAGTCGAAACATGCCAAGCTAAACATAGATAGTCTTTGTCAGCTGGGTCATCTCCTTCAGTGATCGAATAGTGTTTATTAATTTCTTTTTGACTTGGCTCTTGGATATTAAATTTTAAATCTACAGCTGGTGTTTTGCCTTTTCCTGAAAAGTATTCTTCTAACCTCTCAAAAGCATGGTTAATATCTAAGTCACCATAAAGAACGGTTAATGAATTGCTTGGATGGTAATATTCTTGATGGTAGTCCACAAATTCTTTTTGGGTTAAATCTGTAATAGCTGATGGTAGACCACCTGATTCATATTGATAAATAGAGTCTGGATATAAGGATTGACTCATGGCATGATACATTTGATCATCCGGTGAAGCCATTGCCCCTTTCATTTCATTATAGACGACCCCTTTATAAATCAGCTCATCCTCAGCCTTTTCTAAATGATAATGCCAACCCTCTTGCGCTAAAATTTGAGGATTTTGACGGAAATTCGGTTCGAAAACGGCATCTAAATAAACGCTCATCAAGTTGCTAAAGTCTTGGTCATTCGTTGAAGCGACAGGATAAATGGTTTTATCGGCAAAAGTCATAGCGTTTACAAAGGTATTCATCGATCCTTTGATAATCTCTACGAAAGGTTCTTTAGACGGATATTTTTTAGACCCATTGAGAACTGAATGTTCGATAATATGCGTAATTCCATTGTCACTATATGGCGGTGTTTTAAAGCCAATGGTGAAAGATTTATTCTTATCTTCATTTTCGAGATATAGAACTTGAGCCCCCGTTTCTTCATGGACATATAAATGTCCCACCGAGTGAATATCTGGAATGTTTTGACTTTCTATTTTGTTAAATGTCATTATATGACCTCCTAATTAATTGTTTACTTTCTCATTATGGCATAATTGTAAGCCCTTTAAAAGAATTTAGAAGTATTTAGAAGCGATAATTTCTGCTATAATATTATAAAAGGAGTGATTGAATGAAAAATATTTTAACAACAACTTTAGTGGTTCTTGTTTTAAGTTACATAATCCCCGGGATTGTTGTCACTAGTTTATTGTCTGTCATTATTTTTTCTATTTTATTGGGATTAGTAAGTGGAACTCTAGGACGTTTATTAAAGTTTGCAGGCTGTGCCATTAATTTACTGACCTTTGGTTTCTTCAACCTTGCTATTAATGCTTTTATGATTCAATTAGTAGACAGTATGTTGGATGGTATTCAAGTTGAAAACTTCTGGTACGCAGCTTTACTGTCAATCGTTATTAGCCTCTTCTCTACTTTCAATCAGAACGAAGATATTAAACACAATAGAATCTAGTTCCATTTTAAAAACAAAAAGACAAGGTTTGCCATGGCAGACCTTGTCTTTTTTGAAGCATGTATCTTTTCGATTAGTTACCGCGATTAGCCATAATCACTTCGACTTCATCTGGGTTCAAGCCGACCATGGCTTCACCCAAATCTTCTGACACTTCGGCGATGACTTTAGGATCTTGATAATTTTCAACAGCTCGAACAATTGCTTTGGCTCTTTTTTCAGGGTTACCTGATTTGAAAATACCAGACCCAACAAAGACCCCTTGAGCACCTAATTGCATCATTAAAGCTGCATCGGCAGGAGTCGCTACCCCACCAGCAGAAAAGTTAACTACTGGTAATTCACCCGTTTCATGCACTTTTTTAAGTAAATCATAAGGTACCTTTAAGTCACGGGCTTCGACATATAGTTCATCTTCATCCATGGCTTGAATACGTTTAATGCCCGCTTGGATCGACCGCATATGGGTCACAGCTTGAACCACATCTCCTGTTCCCGCTTCTCCTTTGGTCCGAATCATGGAAGCTCCTTCTTGAATACGACGGAGAGCTTCGCCAATATTTCTAGCTCCACATACAAAAGGTATTTGGAAATTTGTCTTATTTATATGATGGTCATTATCAGCTGGTGATAAAACTTCAGATTCATCAATAAAATCAACGTCAATAGCTTGTAAGATTTGCGCTTCGACAAAATGACCAATACGCACTTTAGCCATAACCGGGATAGAAACAGCTTCTTGAATCGACTTGATTAAGGCTGGATCGGACATCCGGCTAACGCCACCTGCTTGACGAATATCTGCTGGAATACGTTCTAGAGCCATAACAGCCACTGCACCCGCCGCTTCAGCAATTTTAGCTTGCTCTGGATTCATAACATCCATAATCACGCCACCGACAAAAGTTTTTGGATCAATAATTTCTTTAGACATAAAATCATTCCCTTCTATAGCTATATGATAAAAGATTTTGGTACTATATAAAGTACCAAAACAAAAGAATGTGAGGGTACCAGATTGTTATACTTACAATTATATAATGAAATCAAACAAAGAATCCTACAAGGTCAATTAAATCCCGGTGAAAAGCTAGCTAGTAAAAGACAAATGGCTAAAGACCGTGGGGTCAGCCTTAATACTATAACAGCTAGTTTGGATCAGTTAGCTGCAGAAGGCTATATTGAAGCTATTCAGCGAAAGGGATATTTCGTTCTCAGCCAAAAGTTAAGTTTAAAAGAACCCAATCAATGGCAGCTAAGTGAAATAGAAGCAGAAAGCCAGCCAGCTATTGATTGGCGTTACAAGGGAGTGGATCCTGAATTTCCAGTAGCCACTTGGAAAAAAATTACTATGGAGTGTCTCAATCAAGATGCAAGATATTTGACTGAAAAAGGCTCTAAACTCGGTGAACATCATTTACGTGAAACGATTGCTACCTACTTATGGAATGCCAAAGGAATTAAGGCTTCTCCTAGTCACATTATTATTGGCTCCTCAACTGAAAACTTACTTTTACTCTTAGTTAAATTGATTGGTAAGGCTAAAATCGGTGTTGAAGATCCTGGTTTTCATCGTTGGGGTGATTTTTTAAAAGCCAATCAAATTGAACAGATACCGATTGAATTAGATCAAGAAGGTGCAAATCCTAGTCCCACTGATAAAAAAGAAATGGACTTACTCTATGTTACCCCCTCTTACCAGTTTCCGACGGGCTCGATTATGACAATCGGACGCAAACAAGAATTATTAGAGTGGGCCAATCAAGACGATAAATGGATAATTGAAGATGAATACAATGGTGAATTTCGCTATCAAGGTAAGCCTATTCCCCCTTTAAAGGCGATCGACTCACATGACCATGTTATCTACTTACAGTCTTTTTCATCATTAATTAGTCCCGCTTTAAGAATATCTTTTATACTTTTACCAGACTCGCTCTTACAAAAATTTAAAGAATACCCTTATTATTTTTCTTGTCCCGTTCCACGATTGACCCAAAATGTCTTAGCACAATTCATGGCTGGTGGACATTTTACGCGTCATGTTAACCGCATGCGACGAAAATATGCTAAGAAAAGACAATTATTAGAAGAATGGGCTAAAAACTTCGATAATCTCAAAATTGTTGGTACAAACGCGGGGCTCCACCTATTATTGGAAATTCACGCTACTACTCTTAGTGAAAGTAAAATTGTTGAGATAGCAAAAAAAAGCAGCATGGCTCTATCCCCTTTAGCAGACTATGAATTAAATAAAAAAAGAAGACCCGCTAGTTTAGTAGTTGGATATGCTAGAGCTGATTTTAATGAATTAGAAGCCGGAATGAAGCTTTTGGAGGAAATATTAAATCTTAAAAAGAGAGAGCTTTCAGATCATAATGATTGACATTGGAAAGGATTGCTTTAAAATAGTTCTCATGGTAACTAATATGAAAGGAGACTTCCATGCTCTATCATTTAAAACATACAATCCACCAGGCCGAACAACTTAAAATGCGTTATGCAAATGATTATGATATACAACATTTAGACGGTCCACAAGGACACACTATTATGTACCTTTACTGCCATCAAGACTCAGACGTTTTTCAAAAGGATATTGAAGACCACTTAAACATTTCTAAATCTGTGGCCAGCCATTTAATTCAACGGATGAAACGTAATGGTTTTATTGAAACTTTTCCCTATGCGGAAGATAAACGTCATAAAGTCATACAATTAACAAAATTAGGTCTTGAAAAATCGAGTAAAATTGAAGCGTTTATTATCATGATCAAACAAACCCTTCTGAATGGAATCTCACAAGAAGAAATTAATTGCTTGCATAAAATTTTTCTACGAATAGACCAAAATATTATAAGGGCCAATAAATTATTGGATCAAAAGGAGGATACTCATGCTTAAAATATTTAAAAGACTAACCGCTAAACAAGTAGCCACGATGATAACTGCTATTATCTTAATCATTGCTAGCGTTTGGATTGAATTGCAAGTACCTGGCTATATGTCAGAAATTACACAAAGACTGCAAAATCCGGGAGTAGCTGTTTCAGATCTCTATCATCCAGGATCTAAGATGGTTGGTCTATCGATTATTGGTCTCGTCTTATCGCTGATAGTTGTCTTCCTATCAGCACGAGTGGCAGCTAGTTTTGCCTCGGGATTGAGACGTGACGTTTTTGATTCTGTTATGGATTACTCAACAAAAGAATTGCAAGATTTCTCCATTCCTAGCTTATTAACGCGAACAACCAATGACATCGTTCAAATTCAAGTCTTCTTGGCTATGGGCCTACAAATTATTGTTAGAGGACCGATGATGGCTATTTTAGCTGTTGGTAAAATTTCTACAAAAAATGTGGAATGGATGTGGGTAACCTTTACTGCTGTTGGCTTAATGTTAACAACCATTATTATCCTCTTATCCATCGTTTTACCTAGACAAAAGTTAGTCCAAAGCTTAACCGACCGCTTGAACCGTATCATGCGAGAAACCCTATCCGGTATGCGCGTAATTCGTGCTTATAATGCGGAAGACTATCAAACCGAAAAATTCTCAGACGCTAACCAAGAACTAACCGGTTTAAACTTAGTCATTTACCGAACAATGAGTTTTATGAACCCTCTAATGATGCTTGTTTCTAACGGTTTGACTTTAGGAGTTTATTGGGTAGGCGCCTATTTGATTGCAGCTGCTGCCTTTCAAGAAAAAATCGTTCTTTTTTCAGATATGATTGTCTTTTCATCTTATGCCATGCAAGTAGTGATTGGTTTTATGATGATGACTATGATCTTCATTATAACGCCTCGTACCATGGTTTCTGCTAAAAGAGTCGGTGAAGTACTAGATACTAAATCGAGTCTCATCTTTCCAGAAAAGGCCCCACAAGAAAAAGATAAAGGGTCGCTGGTATTCCAAGATGTTAGCTTTACTTATCCAGGTGCTTCTAAGCCTGTACTTAAGGATATATCCTTTGAAGCAAAAGCTGGTCAAACCCTCGCCTTTATCGGGTCAACTGGATCTGGTAAATCCACCTTGATCAACTTGATTCCACGTTTATTCGATACCACTGAAGGAGAAATTTTGATTAATGGCAATTCGATCAAAGACTATCCTCGTGAACGCCTAAACGAAATTATTGGCTATGTCCCCCAAAGGTCTGTCTTATTTTCAGGAAGCATTGAATCTAATATTGATTTTGGCGATTCCAGCCAAAGCCCACTCAGTGAAGCAGAAATATGGGAGGCCATCGATATCGCCCAAGCAAAAGATTTCGTCACTGAAAAAGAAGAACAATTACAAAGTTATGTGGCTCAAGACGGTACCAACTTCTCAGGTGGGCAAAAGCAACGTTTAGCCATCGCCCGAGCTATCGGTCGAAAACCGCAAATTCTTATCTTTGATGATTCCTTCTCAGCCCTTGACTATCAAACCGATCGTAAATTGCGCCACATTCTAGCTGAAAAAACCAAAGAAATGACTAAAGTCATTGTCGGTCAAAGAATTTCAACCATCATGGATGCTGATTTGATTATGGTCATAGAAAAGGGACGAATTGTTGGTAAAGGAACCCACCAAGAATTATTAACATCCAACAAAATCTATCAAGAAATCGCTTATTCACAATTAAACAAGGAGGAACTTGACAATGGAAAATAAAGATAAAACTGTTACTTTAAGAACCTATAGCAAGGGCTTCCGTCTAATTTTTGCATTGGCTCTTCTTTTCTCAATAGCTGGTTCTTATATTTCAGTAATCGGACCGGATCGAATTCGCCAAATTACCGACTTAATTGCTCAAGGCATGATGAATGAAATGAATTTAGAAAAGATCAGTCAACAAGCCACTTATTTAGCTATGTTGTTTGCTTTGGGGGCTGTTGCCAACTACGGTGCTTCCTTTATCATGGCAACTATCTCACAACGTTTAACGCAAAATTTGCGTGAAGGGATTGGTCACAAGGTCAACCGCATGCCTCTTAATTATTTTGACCAACATTCGCAAGGCGATACCCTGTCACGAGTGACCAATGACTTAGACACTTTAGGACAAACACTCAACCAAAGTATGTCTACCCTTGTTTCTGCTACCACTATGTTAATCGGAACACTTATTATGATGTTTCGCACAGATGTTACTTTGACCTTTGTTTCTATCGCAACCGTTGTAGTTGGTTTTGGAATCACTATTTTTCTAATGATAAAATCCAGAAGCTTTTTTAAGCAACAACAAAACCACTTAGCCGACATTAACGGCCATATAGAAGAAATGTATACTGGCCATGCTATTGTACGTTCATATAATGCCATCGAATTCGCCAAGGAAACCTTTCGGACGATTAATGAAGATTTAGAAAGTAGCATTTGGAAAGCCCAATTTCTCTCAGGTATTGCCATGCCTTTAATGATTTTTATTGGTAACTTTGGTTATGTATTGGTGTGTATCTTCGGTGCAGCCTTAGTAATCGAAGGTCAGATAACGATTGGAGTCATTGTCGCCTTTATGATGTATATTCGGATGTTCTCTCGGCCGATTCAACAGTTGGCTCAATCCAGCCAAGCTTTAGCTCAGGCTCGCGCTGCTATGGCTCGTGTGTTTGATTTTCTTAATGAAGCAGAATTAGAAGATGAAAACCATAAGACGCGTCAATTAGAAGACGTTAAGGGTTTAATTGAATTCGACCATGTTCATTTTGGCTACGATCCTGAAGAAATGATTATTCACGACTTCTCTGCCTATGCCAAGCCAGGCAAAAAGATTGCCATTGTTGGGCCAACCGGTGCGGGGAAAACCACAATTGTGAACTTATTAATGCGCTTTTATGAAATTGATAGGGGTGAGATTCGTCTAGACGGTAAAAATATCCAAAAAATGAAACGTAGTGAAATTCATGATTACTTCTCTATGGTTTTACAAGATACTTGGCTATTTGAAGGAAGCATTCGTGAAAACTTACTCTTTAATAAAAAAGATGTGGGAGAAGCTGAAATGATTGCGGCTTGTCAAGCTGTCGGCATTGACCATTTTATTAATACCCTCCCCCATACTTATGACACTATCTTAGATGAAAAAGTTACCCTATCAGTTGGGCAAAAACAATTACTAACCATTGCCCGTGCGCTCATTAAGGACGCGCCATTATTAATTCTAGATGAGGCAACATCTTCAGTAGATACACGAACAGAAGTGCTTATCCAAGAAGCCATGGATAAATTAACTGAGGGTCGAACTTCCTTTATCATTGCCCACCGCTTATCAACTATTCGTAATGCTGATTTAATCTTAGTCCTAAAAGATGGTAATATCATCGAACAAGGTAACCATGACCAATTAATTCAAGCACAAGGATTCTACGCCGACCTCTATAATAGTCAGTTTGAAGCTGCCTAATCTAGGTTTACTCACACAAAAGCTCGCCCTAGCAGGCGAGCTTTTTAGCTATTGGCTCACTTGTCGTCTAAATTCAAAGTGATAGTATTGATAGTGACAATGATAGTTCAAGACAGCCCCTACAGCAGCTGATGAGCTGAAGTCGATAGAAAGCTAGATTCCAACTGCATGATGGTCAGGATGCTTTGAAGAAGGATCCAAAACCATCCTGCTCCACAATATTTTTATAATCTTTATTAAGAAATTCCCTCTTATTGTATCTTGTCTGTGTTTTAGCAAGACCCCAATCAAATTCGCTTTTTATTGATAGTTATTTTAAGTATTTAAAAAAACTTCAATAATTGAAGGCATAAGTTACTTATCTTTTAAGTTTATCTACTCGTATGTCTCATCGGTATATCATACACAATTAAAATTGATCAGACCTGTTCGTCTGTAGCAGCTGGATTTACCAAGTTGAAGCGGTAATCGCCTTCCAACCCTTTGGCAATTTCATTATAAGCAGCTTTTAGTTCTTTCTTCATCTTCTGCCATGCTGGCAAAACATCTGGATGGCCTGCCCCTAATAAATTAATTGAAGCTTTGAAATCTTCATCTGTAAGAGTAATAGTAAAAGTTTTATCTCCTTCCTCAAAATCAGCCCTTAGAAAACCTTCATAATTATCTCTTAAAACGAGTAAGGCCGTCTGCTCCTTCAGCAAATTACTTAGATGTTGTTCGCTCTCTGCGCTAGTGATTAGCGTGGTTTCCAACTTTTCTAGCGAAGAAAATGCCTGTGTTTTCTAATTAATAGTCCTATCTTGTATAGTTATCATGTTCGTAAATATAGACAAAGAGATGAAGAACAAATGCTTAAAAGGATAACTAGCCCTAAAAGCATTTCCAACAGCCGGCTTAATTTTTTGAAGTTTGAGTGTTTCTCATAGAAATAGCTCCTTTAATAAAACAATCAAAAAATTTGAAGCAGCGTAATTTTAGAAGAGAAGTGTAACATTTTTCTTCACGCTTTATTATCTGTTCAACAAAATCTTTCTATCGCACGTAAACTTGTGGAACATAAATTTTATATGCGAACAAGTCAGCTCCACCTGTAATTATACCGAATTACAATAAGCTTCAGCTAGCTCTTTATCATTAGGTTGAAGAAAGCCGGTTCGAGAAGCATCTATCAAGTGAAGAGAGTTAATTATTTGATGATAGTCATTGCGTTTATCAATTATGCGCTTCTATTCAGTATCAATTGGAAGTCCCTTATAATCAAAATCTGTTAGCTAATAATCATTGTTTTGTAACATATGTGTATAGCCTAATTAATTAATAAAAAACCTAATCGTCAGTAAGTCTACTAACCATTAGGCTTATTAGAAAAAAGAGGCTCTATAATAAATAGGATGGAAGGAAGTTTTTTTCTTCCATCCACCCTATTTGACATAGAGCCAAAAAAGATCAGTATCCTTAAATTAAAAACATACTTTCAGTAGTAGTCAAAAGACTATTCGCTTATATGTAAGAAATCCCATGCGAATTGCGCATGTAGGGCTGCACCAAACTTCAAATAGTCTTCATCAATATTGAATTTTTCATGGTGAGGGAAATAAATTGTATCTTTCTCTTCATTGCTATAACCCATCATTGCATAAGCTCCAGGTGCTTCTTGGAAGTAATATGGCATGTCTTCTGATCCCATCATGATTGGGCCGTGAACGTTCTTTCCAGGTCCAAAAACTTTTTCAGCTGCTTTAGCAGCAATTTCAGTGATTCTTTCATCATTATACAAACTAATTGTACTTTCTTCAATTTCAACATTGATTGAAATATCATAGATTTTTTCTAAGCCAGCAGCCAAATCTTTAATCTTATTATGAATAATTTTTCTTGTCTCTTCATGTAAATAACGCATAGAGATATCTAGTTTAGTATATTTAGAAATAACGTTTGCTTTAGTTCCTCCGTTAAATTTACCTACCGTTAGCACAATCGGAGACTGTGAATTCACAAATTTAGTGATCATTGCATTGAGTTGAGTCACAAACTCTGCAGCAGGTAAAATCGTATCTTTTGCTTTATGAGGCATGGATCCATGTCCAGAAACCCCTTCAAAGCTCACGTAGATTGTATCGCACCCTGCCATCCGATAACCAGATGTTATGTCATATGTTCCTACTTCGATAGGCATACCATGCATTCCAAAGACCGCATCGACACCCTCCATTCCTCCATCAGCTACAACCCTTCTTGCTCCTGTAAAGGTTTCTTCCGCTTCTTGAAATAATAAGCGAACTTCTCCTGGTAATTCTTCTTTAATATCTGTCAACATTTTTGCAGCACCTAATAGCATCGACATATGACCGTCATGCCCACAAGCGTGCATTTTTCCATCTTCTTTAGAAGAGTATTCAGCTCCCGATTGTTCTAGAATAGGCAAGGCATCAATATCCGAACGCAATGCAACCGTCTTACCGGGCTTCCCACCTTTAATATGGGCAACCAAAGAAGTTATACCAACCTTTTCATAAGGTATCCCTAACTCCTCCAAACGCTTCATAAGATACTTTTGAGTCTCAAACTCATGTTCACTTAATTCTGGATACTGATGTAAGTATCTTCTCGTTTCGATTATTTGAGTTTCTAATTCTTTGGCTTTCTCAATAAAGTTCATTATTTATCCTCCTTAAAATCTAACTAATTATTAAAATGTCAATTAAAATCTTTTATTCCTTATTGTTTGACTCTACATCATTTTTGGCCCTATACAAGGAATAAGCAATTCCTAATAAAGCGACTATACCTACATCAGCTGATGAAATTAATTTATATATACTTTCTGGTAAAAAATTTGGTGAGAATTTAATGAAAATCATAGTTGCTACAGCAATTAAGACTAAAACCATTAAATTATTTTTCTTAACCTTGGAACCTAACGTTATCATCATTGCTCCTAATACTCCTGGTAAGGCAAAATCAAAAGAAGCTAAGATGGTAGGTGGTAAGCTATTGATAATCGTTTGACCAGCTACCATGACAATGCCCAAGATGAAAAGATTTGTAAGTGTTGAAGAAATAATAGCAAATATCCCAGCTACTTCAGCCTGTTCAGATCCTGGTTTTAAATCAAGAGCGTCTTGTGTAGCAGCGATGACTGGCATACGCATATTCCCAATATTACCAGATAAAAATGACATATAAGTACCCGCTGGACCAAGAGTGGGGAAATAGGATATCGGCTCTACGAACCAAATAACTCCCACGAACCCAACAATCGAAATTAATCCAGAAATGATATCTGCAATGTCAGGATAATGACCTAATACAAAGGTTAAGTAGGAGGGAATCATTAAAGTTGAAATTAATGCAATTGCGATTGTTACCCTTCCCCAAAAATGTATGGACTTTTGAAAATTACTTGATAAATTTTTATTATTTTCCATTTTTCTCTCCTTAACTTAATATGCTTCCAACAATCATTGCAGCAATAACTGAAAAACCCATAGACCATTCCTTCAACCACTTTTTAGAACGATCTTTTTCAACGATTTTATTAATAGCAACAGTGGCTAAACCTCCGGCAATTAATGCCGCCATAGGAGCAATCGAAGAGTTTTCTTGTAAAATTCCCTTATTGATGACTTCTTTATAACCTAGGGTGAAAAAGATAATAAAAGGTGCAAAGACAGACATGTAAGCGATGGTTAAAGGGTTGGCTTTTTTCATTTTTTCTTGGATACCATCTATTCTTTTAGTAGCAAAGAAGACCACAACCAGCCATCCTGCTCCTCCTAAAGTCATAACCCAAGCAGCAGCAGATAACATCTTAGGCATAAACTCTGCTGTACCAGCAGTTCCCCCACTACCTATCTGAGCTGAAATAATTTCAAAAGCAGCCGATCCGATAATTCCTATTCTTGCGAAGGTAATTGGTCCTCCAATCCGAGAAATTAAGGCGATGGCTACCGCAAAAACAGCAAAAGCTGGACCAATCGTTCCTATAATTCCAATTTTAAATGATTTCTTTACCTCTTCATTACTTAATAAACTAGTGTTTTTAACGTGATTCTTTGCAAGACGATAAAAAATAAAGGATTGAATGATTACAGTTGATACAATAATAATCGCTAAAATCCACATCACCAAACTATTGGCAATTTGCATTGTTTCATTCATGTGTATTCTCCGTTTCTAATAAAATTTTAACTTTAAAGCGCTTTATAAAGTAAATAAAGTATAACATTTACACTTTTATAAAACAACAATAAATTACATGAAACGAAGTCCGGATAGTTGTGCAGAATCAACAAAACTCTGATTGATAGCGTTTGTTTTTGATAGTTTGCTAAGGTGTTTTGAATCAAAATTGCTATTTTTTATTTCAACGCTCATAAAATATTTATTTGCCATCAGCATTGCTCAAAAAGCAGTGAGATGCCTACGTCAGCTGTACTTCTCCCATTTGAAGAAAGCTATTGGCCTTATTTAATGACAATCACTATTTTACCCTTAGCATGGTGGCTTTCACTGATTTTATGAGCCTCACTTAAGCCATGAGCCGTCAATGGGAATTCATGCCCGATATAAGGTTTAACTTGGCCCTTTTCAATTAACTCAGCTAGTTTGGCTAAGTGGTTTCCATTCGATTTGGCCGCAAGAGCTTCAACCGTAATGTTTCTTGCTTTAGCTTTTTCCTGGTCGGCTTGACCCACGGTAGAAACAATTCGTCCGCCGTCCTTTACGAGAGCCAAACTTTTAGCTAGTGTTTCGCCACCCAAGGTATCTAAGACTAAGTCTAAGTCTTTAGCCACCTCAGCAAAATCAGTGGTTTTATAATTAATGAAGCTATCAACGCCCAGCTTTTTAAGCATGTCTTCATTCTTACCACTGGCTGTTGAATAAACATAAGCACCAAAACTTTTAGCGATTTGAATAGCAAAGCTGCCTACACCACCCGAACCGGCATGAATCAGCACGTGGTCACCTTCTTTAACTCGACCAAACTCCACCATGGCTTGCCAAGCAGTTAGACCCACCATTGGAACAGCGGCCGCTTCTTTAAATGTTATATTTTTCGGCTTATGGGCAACTAAACTCTCCTTAACCGCCACATACTCAGTGTAGGTTCCACTTTTTAAAGAGGAATTGGCAAAGACTTCATCCCCCACTTTGAATTGAGTAACATCTTTACCTATCTCCACCACTACTCCGGCAGCATCCAGTCCCAAAATAATGGGAAAGTCAAAAGAAATTACTTCAGCCATCTCACCTCTTCGCACCTTGGTATCAAAGCGGTTGATGGATGTGGCATGCAATTCAATCAAAACTTGATTGTCTTTAAGCTGCGGTTTAGGTAGATTGGCTTCTACAAATTGATCGGTATCGCCGTATTGATTGATAACAATGGCTTTCATATCAAACACTCCTTCTATTTTCTAGTACTGGAAAGATTCCATCTCTCTTTAGTAATAGTTTAGCACAGGACTGTTTGAACCCCCTAAAGGGATGCTTACAGACCATAAAAATTGAGCATCTAGCGTTTAATCCAGTCCAGAATTTTGTGTAAAATAATGAAAACAATCTTAGAAATATATAAAACTTAATGTAAGATAAATAAATAGGGCTGAAGATAAAGTTGTCTTATCCTCAGCCCTATTTATTTAACTTTTAAACCACCAGACTTTTATTGTTTAAACCGTCGCATCAATCGTTCCAATTAACGACTGCATTGATTTGAAGAATTAGGGTCTATTATATGCCTCAAAGGTCTGCACATTAATGATTTTATCATTTTCAGTAATCAATGTTGTGTGTTCATTTCTTATAATTTCAATGGCTTCTTCTTTCGAAATTTCTTGATTATGAATGGGAGTACCCATCCCTTCCCAATGGGTGAAACGAATAGGTTTAGTGGCTTGTTTGATTTGATTAATCACTTCTTCTTCTGAAACATTGGTCCCTAAATCTGTTGACGTATAATGAATCATTTGAACAACCTCCTTTTTAAGATAGTATATCACAGAGTGCAAACAAAACGTATAGTTAATGGTTTAAATTTTAATTATTTTGTGCCCTAACTGATCCTTGATATTGAATGACACTCTTTATTATTGACCGAACACTAACAATGGAGTTGGTTAACCTATTACTTATGATTTGAGTTGAAATCTTTTTATTAGACAATACCTGCGTCCTATTAAGAAGACTCAAATTCTTGAGCCCCCCAACGGTCAAACATAGATTAAAAATCTGTTTTAAGATTATTTAACATTCATTTGCCCTAATAAGACGACCTTTATTTTTTTAATAAGGTCTCCTTTTAGAATTTATGAAACAAATATGCAATAAAAGGAAGAAAAGCGAGTAAATTAATTATTATTAAAATAATACTGATACGCTTATTAATTGTTCTCTTGTAAGGATCTTTTTCTTTATACCATTGATAAATCGCAACCATCATTAAAACTAAAAGAAATATTAAGAAAACAACAAACAATTTTGTAGAAAGCATCCCATTCCCCCAGAAAAATATTTTTAACTGAGTTATTCGCATGCAATACACAATCATACTAAATTTCTAACGCTAATTAAGTATATAAAATTGCAAGAACGCTTTCAACTTTTTTAAAATAACCTTAAAGGAACATCCTTCTTGACAGTCTTTTTCTATTAAAACCTTTCATTTTATAAGCAAACCAGCTTATTTTTTTGAGCGAACTCAATCAGATTGATCGTCCTCTCCACAGCTTTAGTTAACAGTTGTTGACTCAATTCCATTGCTCGGTCCAATTCCATAGGGCGATCAACAATAGGTATTAAGGCGAATAAGTTTTCTTCAGGAAGGGCAACTTGTTGACTATCAATCTGTCCAGCAAATAACAAGACGGGTACCTGATACTTTTTAGCCAAGCGACTGATACCAATAGGTACTTTACCACTGAGGGACTGATCATCGAATCTACCTTCACCAGTTATAATCAGATCGGCTTCTTTAATCAATGCGTCAAGGTTCCCTTTTTCAGCTAATAAGAAAAGCCCATTTCTAAATTTGGCTCCAAAAAAGGTCGATAAGGCAAAACCTATCCCTCCTGCTGCTCCAGCCCCTTCTAAATGTCGATAGTCTTTTTTTGTGGCCTCTAACAATAGGTCGGCGTAATTTTTCATCGAAGCATCATAAGTAGGAAGGTCTTTAGTAGCTAAGCCTTTTTGTGGCCCAAAGACATAGCTTGCTCCTTTAGGACCTATTAAGGGATTATTTACATCAGAGGCAAGTATTAAATCAACCTGCTTCATCCGTCGATCTAGACCTGACGGATCCATACTTGCTACTCGATTCAACTCTACAGGTAAAATGGGCAACTCTTGCTGGTGGCTATCAAAAAATTTTAAGCCTAGCGCTTGAAGTAAGCCCATTCCTCCGTCAACGGTCGCACTACCACCTAAACCAAGAATAATCCTTTCAGCACCAAAATCAAGTGCTTGTATCAGTTGTTGTCCTACCCCATAGCTAGTATGGCGCGTAGGGTCTAAGTTTTTAGGGTCGGCATGAATAATACCTGCTCCTTGTGCTACTTCTATAATGGCTAATTTTTCCTGCTCAATCCATCCCCATTTTCCATTAAATGCCTTACCATCAACACCCTTGATGGTTTGTGTAATATATTCCCCTTTTAATACCGATACAAAGGCATCCACTGTTCCCTCACCGCCGTCTGCGATTGGAAAGCAGGTGACTGAATGATTAGGTAAAGCATCTTTAACGCATAAATTGGCTTGTTCACTAGTCATTGATCCTTTAAAGGAATCGATTGCTGCTAATATCTTCATTAAACACCTTCTCCTTATTTAGAAAAACGACGTAAGCATAACTCTTACGTCGTATCCCTCTTTATTTTAAAGTCGGCCAATATTCTTTGTTGGCTTCAATCAAAGCATCCAAGACTTGACGCGCCTTTTTGGCATCGACAACCGTACGATTTAAAGTAAGTGCTTGTAAGGCCTTATCATAAGATTCTTCAAGGTAGGCTTCGACCGTTAATTGTTCAAAGGCGTGTTGCCCTTCGATCATGCCTTTATAGAATGTTCCTATTTTTCCTACTGCGTAAGGTCGTGGACCATTGACTCCTAGTGAAGCAGCTACCTCAATCATGCAATCATCCGGTAAGTTCGCAACAATTCCTTCGTTACGGACTATAACTACAAAAGTCTTCCTTAAATTGTTGGCAATCGAAGCAGCGACTTCAACAATCATGTCTCCGTGCGCATCATTATGCACGATATCTGAATCTTTTGCTGTGCCATTCTTAATAATACGACGACATTCAGTAAAGACTTTTTTCTCGCGCCCATTTCGCACCTCATCACTACGAGTCCAATTTGGATCTAGTTTAGCTAATTTAGCATCTGGATAGAGGTAATATTGTAAATAGGTGTTGGGTAGATAATCTGGGAAGTCTCGCAACATATCTTCCACCATTGCATAGGTATCCAACCATGATTGGTCACGCTGTTCGGCATCCACTGGTCGAAAGCCCCCATTAAGAATCATTTCTTTTAGTTCTGGTGCGCGATCCTTACCAAATTCATCGTAAAGATGGGTAAACCAACCAAAGTGATTAAGACCAAAATAAACCGGTTCAAATTTATCTGCATCGTAGTCTAAGAGCTTACCGAAAGAACGTAAGAGGTTGACGGGTTGATCACAAATATTTAGAATTTTATCCTCTTCTGGGAAGATTTTATCTAGTGCTAGAGCTACAATTGCCGCTGGGTTTGTATAGTTAAGGATCCATGCATCCGGACTGTAATGGCGCACATCATTTACCATTTCTTCCATATCTCTAATTGATCGCATACCATAGGCAAATCCACCCGGCCCACACGTTTCTTGGCCAATGACACCGAGTTGAAGTGGAATTTTTTCATCGCGATCACGCATATCGTAGCCACCTGTCCGCATTTGACAGAAGACAAAATCCACATTTGAATACGCTTCTTTTTTATCTGTCGTATAGCTAAAGTCTACCTCTGGTGCTTCTTCTCTAAAGAGTATTTTGCCAAATTCCCCAATCACTGCTTGCCGTTTCTCATCAATATCATAAAGCACCAATTTGTTAATCGGAAACTTATCCAGATGTTTAGTCATTGCTTTTAAAATACCCGGTGTCCAAGTAGATCCGCCACCGACAACCACTATATTATTTTTTTTCATTTTCTGCGGTCTCCTTTTGTATTTTTTGATCTTTACGATTATAAATGTAATCGTCAACGATGTTACGCATTTGTGTAATTCTTCCGCCGTAAACCACATGGATGGTATGGTCATCTGGTTTGATAATACCATTGGGTTGGGTCCGGTTAAGTAAACTTTCATCAATTAACGAACTGTCTTTGACTTCCACACGTAAACGACTGATGCAATTATCAACATCAGTAATATTATCAACGCCTCCTAAGCCATTGACAATATTTTGCGCGGTTAAACGATTCGCTTCCGTAATATCTACCTCCGCATTACCGTCAACTTCTTCTTCAACAAAATCACTGGCTTGACGACCTAAGGTCATGATATTAAGTCGGGTGATAATAAATTTGAAAGTGAAATAATAAACGGCGAAGAAGATGGGTCCGGCAATGAGATAAATATACCATTTCGTTTCAGCACCTTGCAGTACCCCAAAGACGAACCAATCGATGATTCCCCCTTGAACATTTCCGATAGCCACATCTAATAAGGCTGGAATTAAGAAGGCAATTCCTGCAAATATTGAATTCACTACCCACAAGATTGGTGAAATAAAGATAAATGAGAATTCAATCGGTTCGGTAATACCAGTTAAAATCACCGCAGTGACACCTGGAATAAAGAATTTCAATAAACGGTCTCTTTTTTCTGGTAGAGCCATATGATACATCGCTAAAACAGCTGCCGGCATACCGAATACCATCTGCAAGATCTTACCTTGAGCGAGGAAGGCTGTTGCATCCGTTGAAAAAGGAAGACCGTTGTCTAATTGATAGAGATAAATTTGAAGGGCTCCGACCAGTGATTCACCATTGATATTTTCCATCCCACCCAAGGCGGTGAAACGGAAAGTCTGGTTGAGTACATGGTGCAACCCCGTTGGAATCATCAGTTTTTCGATCATTCCATATAAAAAGATTCCCAAAGAGCCCGTTTCGCTGATAAGTCCACCTAAAGCAATAATAAGTTGATTTACCAAAGGCCATACGATGGTTAACAAGGCACCGACTATCGCCATCACGATGGCTACGACAATTGGTACAAAACGTTTCCCACTATAGAAAGTAAGGGATTGATGTAATTCAGTGTTACGGTATTTATTATGTAAGAAGACACCCATCAAACCGGCAATAATACCACCGATAACATTGGTATTATATACAAAGAGGCCTAGCGTACGAGTAAATAAGGAATTCTGTAAAGTGGCATCGACTTGAGACAAGCCCTCTATTTCCATTAAATAATTAATTGACGTTGTGTCCGGAGTTAAGCCTTGAAGTTGTAATACATACGTCATCCCAATCAGCATAGCAATATATCCTACTGCCCCTGAATAAACGGCTACTTCCTTATCTCTTCTAACCATTCCTAATGGAATCGACATAGCAAATAAAATAGGTAAGTACCCAAATGGTAACGCGGATAACTTACGAATCATGCCAAAAATGTTTTGTAAAATCTCGTTCCCTAAAAAAGGCACGTAACGGATTATATTTTCGTTTTGTAAAGCAGCTGATAGCCCCAGAAAGATTGCCATGAATGAAAGCAAACTAATTGGGAATAACAGAGATTTGCCAAAACTTTGAAAATTCTTTCTAAAATTTTTCAATTGACAACATCCTCTCTTTTATAGTTTCTAGTGTTACCGGTCGTGTCTTGCAGTAAAAACCCTGTCTCTTTTCTACCTAATGATTCATTCTTCCTCCTCTCTTATATTCTTAATTTACTTCTTTTGTATTATAGCGCTTACATAAGACGGATGGCTCCAAGTGGACGGATAATTATCCACAAATGGCCACTTTGTTAAAGAGCTTATTTAACTAACTTCAAATAGTTTGATTTGAGGTAGTTAATTGTTTCATTGACCATTAAAATCATATGCACTTGCTGTTCCCTTGACAAACCGTCCAATAAATTCACTTGAACGTCATGATAAAAGCTTAATTTACTGGCCTTCATGACTGAAGAATCCTTTTTGGTTATCGCAAAGACCGTCATTTTTTTTGCTTTGGCTTTCTCAATAACTTGCAAGCAGCGCTGTGTTTCACCTGAAGATGAAAGTACTAATAGGCTATAATTGTGAAAATGCTCCAACATTTTGATTTCAGAAATAATCACCACCGGAATGCCTAAATAAATCAACTGCCTTGCCATGTAGCGTGCGGTGACCCCGGAAGCCCCTAGACCAAAGAGCATTAAGTGGTGGCGATGGGTATAGATAGCCCCTGCTAAATCAGCCAAACTTGCAAAGTCAATCAGATCCACAGCACTTTCAGTAGTGGTCAATCCTGAATGTGCTTTACGTTTTTGTAAATTGATGTCTGCTTGTACCGCATATTTAAGTTCACTGAACCCTTTAAAGCCTAACAACTTACACGTTCGGTTTATTGTCGCTTGTGAGGTATAAGTCTCTTGGGCAATTTTTAACACGGTTTGATTGGGAATTGATGCAAAATGATTCTCTAAATAATCCAGTACAACTTTTTCACTTTGACTTATTTTCTTAGCAAAATTCCTCTCTTGCAATTGGTTGATTACTTGGTACATAGATTTATGATCTCCTTTTTTGTATCTCATCAAGTTATAAGTGGTCTAAATGCATACTTATTGAGTATGTATACCCTTTCATTATAAAGGATTATATTCTTTCATACTAATTCAGTTTTACAAGAGTCACAACTAGATGTTTGTTGCAAAGGATTAAAAAGCAACTAAGAGACAGATGTCTGCCATCTCTTAATTAGATAGCAACAAATAACTCCAATCGATCAAAACTTTTAGTAACTTTAGAAAAAATTTGAAACTTATACTTGCTATTTGTTAAGAATAGTGTATACTTAAAAATAGAGATATACGAAAACTAAGCTTTGAGTGTATCTGATTAGAGCAATTACAAATTAGATTTAGGAGTGAAATAAATGGGATTATTTAGTAAAGAACCAAAAGAAAACTTTTTAGACATGATTGAGAAAAGACGCTCAATTTACGATTTGAAGGCTGCATCACCAATCAGTGACTCAGAGATTGAAAGTATCATTGCAGATGTAATTAAATTTACACCTTCAGCTTTCAACTCACAAAGTACACGTATCGTTTTACTATTAAACGATAACCACAAACAACTTTGGGATTTAACTACAGAATCTTTAAAAGAGATGATGGGAGATGCTGATTTCACAGGAACACAACAAAAAATGGATATGTTCAAAAATGCATACGGAACCGTTCTCTTCTTCGAAGATAAGACAGTCGTTAAAGGTTTGCAAGAACAATTCCCTATCTTTGCTGATGGATTCCCTACTTGGGCTCAACATACTAATGCTATGCATCAATTTAATGTATGGACTGCTTTTGCTGAGAAACATTTAGGTGCTTCCTTACAACACTATAATGGTGTGATTGATGAAAAAGTTTATGAAACTTATGGCATTTCTAGAGACTGGGAATTAGTCGCTCAAATGCCATTTGGCGAAATCGGTTCACCAGCTGGCCCTAAAGAGTTCCAACCAGTAGAAGAGCGATTCATCGTTAAAAAATAAGTAAAACACTTTCATTAACATTTGAAAAGAAGTATTGTCCAAATGGATAATACTTCTTTTTTAAATCTTTTATTAAGCTTTAAATAGAAAAATACGCCAATAAACTTAAACAATCTTCTTAAAAAGAATTCACTGAACAAAAAAACTCCCTCTTATATCGGAGGGAGATGTTATGACTATTTTTCATTAGCACTTTTATCTAAGTAAGCATTTAACATCCAAATTGTTTTTTCAGCCTCGGATTTTAAAGCAATGAGCATATCATTTGATGGAAAGTCTTCTGCTTCATCGGTTAAGTGAATACCTTCATCATACAAAGCAATTAATGTTCTATAATCGTTGACAATCGCTTCTACCATTTGATCTTGTGATAATGCTTGATCACTAGTACTTTCTTTAATAACAGAATGTTCAATAAATTCTGTTAAAGTGGCATATGGCTGACCACCAATAGCTAATAAACGTTCAGCAACCTCATCCATATCAGCTGTCACCTGATCATACAATTCTTCAAACTTTTCATGCAGTGTGAAAAAACGTGTTCCGCTTACATACCAATGAAATTGATGCAGCCGAGTATAGAAAACACCTTGTGTAGCAACCACTTTATTTAATAGATCAAACACCTTTTTCTCCATACGATTTCCTCCTATTTTTTGCTTTTAAAGCAAGGTTTT
Source organism: Facklamia sp. P13069 (assembly GCF_050409405.1). Classification (NCBI taxonomy): domain Bacteria; kingdom Bacillati; phylum Bacillota; class Bacilli; order Lactobacillales; family Aerococcaceae; genus Facklamia; species Facklamia sp. P13069. The sequence continues at coordinate 31,164 of NZ_JBNUPN010000018.1, forward strand.
TCTCACCATTGCTTTATATCTTTAGCATAGCATGTTCCTCCTCAATAGTTAATTATTATGCTTATCTTCAACCATACTTAAAAATTAATCACTTCGGTTTCCCTTCATCCTTTTAATTAAAACAGCTATTATCCGACACTGATTAGCCAGCAACAAGAACTTTCTACCAAATGAATTAGTAAAAAAAACACCTCTTGAAACGTTCCATTGAACAATTGCTCACTCGCGAACCCTGTTAGCGATGAATAAAAATCGATTCACGAAAGTACACGAATAAAATAACTAATAAGAAAGCAAGCGAATTTAACAAGAGGTCTTAAAACATTTTTCCCCTGATTAATAAAAAAAGACTTGAAAATTCAAGCCTTTCCAGCTATTTTAAGAGCTTATTATTTTTTACGTTGCGTTTTTAGATCGACGGTTAATAATTCACAGTTTTCACAAACAAAAGCCTCTGCTTTAGGGCGACTTAAGAAAGAACCATTACTCTTTAAAGCGAATCCTCCGCTAGCAAATATACCACCGACTAATTTTTTATCGTCGGGCTGCCACTTAATCGCATAGCGATCTCCTAATAAACTCCCTTTTAACATTTCGTTACCACATTGAGGACAATTCATACAATCATCTCCTTTAAAATTTAATGCACCGACTATCACAAACTTATCGGTTAGAGAAATTATAACCGTTTTACTTTTAACGGTTCAAGTGATGCAGTTTATGCCACTATGGAATAACTTGTACTGCGTTTATTTCTCCACTCTCTTCACAAAGAAAGAATGGTTATTTTTATTTGTAAAGGGGCTTTCTTTTGAAGGTGGCGTTTTAATTTTACTTATTTTTTTTATTTTAATAACAGACGATTCCTTAGGGTTCATTTCCCTCTTCTTTCCTCAGCTAAGCGATTTCCCCGACCATATATGAAATACAGCGCGAGACCCTTTATCCCCATTAAAAAGACGGAATATACCGCATTAATTGCTTGAGCGTCACTGTTAGTATCTGCGTTCGCATTCCGACGGATCACAATACCTAAAGTAGGCTGGGAGGGTTGATATAAAAAAACTGAGAGATCAAAATCATCGACTAGCCGATTAAAATGAATGGCTATAAGTGCTAGGATAGTCGGTAGGATAACTGGTAACACAATCTTTCTAAAGGTGTACCCTGATGAAGCTCCTAATAGGACCGAAGCATCTTCTAATTGATTATCCAATCCATAATAAGCTGCCTTCAAATACCTCAAGGAATTAGGAAGGGAAACTATCATATAAGTTATGGGTAAAATCCACCAAGATCCGATTACTGAATGTCCTCCTAATAAAAAGGAAGGCCGATCATAAGCCATCAGATACCCCACTACCAACAGTATCCCTGGAATCAACCAAGGAATATAAAAGACGTATTCTAAAAGAGGCGTGAAAAATTTTAGCTGCCCACGGTGAAGCTTGCGAGCAACAATAGCCATTAGAAAAACGGCTGCCAGTGCAGCAATTAATGAATAAAAAATGGAGGTCACAATGGGTTGAAGGTTGTCACTCAGTGAAAAAACCTTGACATAATTATCTAAAGTTAACTGACCAAGTGAAAGATTAGCAGATCGTAGGGCTTGAGATTTTGAAAAAGAAGCGATGATTAAAGCTACGAGCGGTAAGGAATAAATTATCAATATAAGATAAGCTAGCACATGAATTACTGCATTCCAGATAGGCGACTGAATTTTTTGCTTTTGCAAGCGAGCTTGCGTCTTTGACAGAGATAAGTAACGCAGGCGGTGTTCGTTACGAGTCATACTATATAGTAAAAAAATTTGGGTGAAGCCTAGAAAGATCGATAGAATGGACGCTAAGTCCCTAGAAGCAGGCCGATTAGCAAAGGTTAAAATTAATGGACTAATCGTCTGAAACGTCTTCCCTCCTACCATAACTGGTGCCGAAAAAGCTGCCAAGCCTGTTTGGAAGGTCATAATAGTCAGCGTTATAATTACCGGCTTAAGTGTTGGTAAAACAACCGTTTTCAAAATATAACTAGGGCTTGATCCCATCAACTTGGCTGCTTCAATCAAGTTAAAATCAACCGATCGGATAGCGGACGATAAGAAAAGCATATAAATATGAGTGGTGCCGAAAGTCATTACAAAGAAAACAGCTCCAAATCCTTCAAACCAATAAGGATCTAAATTGGGCAAGACCTCCATTAAAAACTTGGTCAAAAACCCATTCTTTCCATAAACAAGTAGATAGCCAAAGTTCATGACAATTCCACCCATTAACAGGGTGGTCATGTAGCCCATCTTCAAGAATCTTGCCCCACTTATCTCAAAATAATCCGTGACTAGAACTAAAAACACGCCTAAGAAATTCACTGATACAGCCAAAGAAACAGCTAAAACAAAGGAATTTTTTATCGATTGCATGGCGCGTTTGGACGTTAACACTTTCTCAATTGAAGAAAAATCAAGGTTGCCACCCACTAGTAAACTATTGGTGAAAACAACACTAATTGGATAGATAATAAAGGTAATAACTAGCCAAATGATAAAAGTATAGAAGAATAAATGAGTCACCTTTTTATTAGATATTTTTGGCATTAGCTCTCACCTTTTTCATAGGATAAAATGCTTGCTGTATCTAAAGATAGGGTCACAGAATTGCCAGGCTGAAAGGTGTTCAATGTTTGGTTGAGCGTCATAAAACGAAGTGTTGACGGTCCCGCTTCAACTTCGTATAGAATAACATCTCCTTGAAAGATTTTATTCGTAAGGGTCGTCGTAAAACTTAAATTGTCAGAAGGATATCTGTGCACATGCAAGTTCTCTGGACGAATATAATGACGCTTCGATCGATCGAATTTGAAATCGCTTTGACGGTTCAGCCATTCTACTAAATTTTCTGAAAGAAAATTGACATCTCCGACAAAATTACAGACAAATTCTGTTTCTGACCGATTATAAATTTCACTTGGCGTTCCCACTTGCTGAATTTCCCCCTTATTAAAAACAGCTATTCGGTCTGATAATTCTAAAGCTTCGCGTTGATCGTGCGTAACATAAACAGCTGTAAGATTTGTACGCGCTTGGATAGCTTTCAGCTCCCCTCTCAACTGTTCGCGTAATTTTGCATCCAAATTGGATAAGGGTTCATCAAATAAAATTAAATCCGGTTCAGTAACTAACGTTCTTGCTATCGCCACACGCTGTTGCTGTCCACCTGATAACTGGGAAACATTTTTAGTTAAAAGGGTGGTGTCGAGGTCGACTAATTGCGCTTGTTCGGCTACTCTTTGTTTAATTTCTTCACGATTTACCTTCGCTACTTTTAAACCATAAGCAATGTTATCAAAGACAGTCATCGTCGGAAATAAAGCGTAGGATTGAAACACCATGCCGATATTTCTTTTTTCAGCTGGTTGATAGCTTATGTCTTGTTCATTTAATAAAATTTTACCATGACTCGGTAATGTTAAGCCTGCAATGGCGCGAAGGGTGGTTGTTTTTCCACAACCGGAAGGACCCAATAAAGTAAAAAATTCTCCTTTATTTATTGATAAATTAACACCCTTGACCGCGACAAAGTCTCCATAACGAATTTCGATTGATTCTAATTTAAGCATAAGCCCACTCCTTTATTGAATAAGAAAACAAAAAGCCTCAGCCTCGAAATGAGGATGAGGACTTGGCGTGAATGATCTTATGGCATATATTCCAGTTCTAATTTTTCTACCCAACTATCTACATTCTGACGGTAGAAATCCCAGTCAACATCCATACGGACCATTTTATCTAATAATGCTTTTAGGGGTTCGGAAAGCACTTCTTGGCCACCTTCCGTCACCGGTAAGAAGCCAAATTCTTCAGCAAAAACTTTTTGCACTTCATCAGAGCCGTACCAGTTTACGAAATCTTCAGCCGCTGAATAATCATACTCTTCTCCCTTATCTAAAATCCCGATTTGTTCAGTCATGGAAAAAATACCGTATGTTGGAACGATTGGCTCTAATGCTAAGCCATCGTACTCTTCTAAGGCAAGCGCAGTCCCTGAAATATGATAGTAGTTATAAGGGGTTGTGCCTTCTTGGAAAAGCACCCATTGGTCTTCCCCTTCACGTGCTTGGTAGCCATTATTGATATAAGCCGCAACTTTTTGCCACCCTTCTTCAGAAATTCCAAGTTCTCCTTCATCATCGCGGTATTGCATTAGCATGGAAAGAATAATTTTTTGGTTGGTTGAACCTGCTAAATCCGACGGAATACGGTACTTATTCTTCAACGCCTCTTCTTGGCCTAACGCTTCCAATGTTTTTACAGCATCTTCTTGGTTTATAAATTCAGGATTGTACATCCCAAAAATATACGCTTCAGCAAAAGGATAAAATTCACCCTTGCCGATGATAATTTCTTCGGGTACGTTTTCGGCCCAAACTGGTTCAAAAGCATGTAAATCAACTTGCTCTTGTACATTTAACCAGTTGGCTTCATCCATCCCAATAATCACATCCGCTTGTGGATCGTTTGCCTCAGCCAGTAGCCGATTGTAAGTATCTCCCCCCGGAGCGGTTACCATTTCCAAGTAAAAGCCTTCAGCTTCAGCTAATTCGACAAGCCGAGCCGTACGCGCATCGTCATAATAAGTATTGGAATAAATCGTTACTGTACGCTTTTCGTCTTGTGCCATTCCTTTAGCAAGTCCAGTGCTAGTAAAAACGGATGCAGACAAAACGGCCATTGATGCTATTAAAAATTTTTTATTCATTGATTAAGCCCCTCATTATTTTTTTCAAACTAAGATTACCAACCCACTCTATTAAAGTCAATTGTTGTGACAAAGTTACTCTCCTTTCAAAAGCTGATTCAAGTATTTATTATTAATTTAAACACTTACCAACGGTGATTGATTCATATCGTTAAAGATATTTACTTATTTTAATGCAGCCTGTAATTTGGTCGTATCTCCACCGATTTATACCGTTATTTTCTTTATTCTATTTGCCAATATATCATCTCCTTAATTTTAGGCATCAAAAAAGCACCTCCCTTTTTGATAGGTGCTTTATAAAATATCTTCGTAATTTCTTCTTGAATACAGAACACGGATTATTTCTACTAGCTTTTCTCCATTATTTACTCGGTAGAAAATAAGATAGTTTTTTACGGGACAAATTCTTATATTCTCTTTATCTAAGTCTTCATCTCTATACCTTCTAAATCTTTCAGGCATTTCATCAAGCCCTCTTATAGACTCTTCTATTTTCTTTATTAACCTTAATGCGGATAAATCAGAATTCAAGTTTGCAGAAATATACTCATATATTTCAATGATGTCTTTTTTGGCTCTAGATGATACTACAATAGTATATTTGCTCATAATTGATCGTAAATTGATTTAAAAGCCTCATCCACATTTTCATATTTCCCATCTTTTAAATCATTTATCCCTTCCATTAGCATCTTGTTTAATTCATCCCTTGAGATGTCAAAAATATCAACAAGTTTTACATCCGGTAATTTTACATCAAAAGGTAAGCCTTTATTAAGAATAATCTGCCTATAAAACATATCCACTGCATTTGATGGAGGTATGCCCAAGGTTTTCAGTATCTCCTCCGCCCTTTCTTTAATTTCCGGTTTCATCCTTATATTTAGGTTTGCTGACTTAGCCATAATTGACTCCTCCTTTTGCTTAATTATATCAAATACGTCAACACTATGTATATACATTTAAAGTTTATCGAAGTCCTCCTGTGTAACTACTTGCTTATCTTTCCACTCATCGTTAGTTTTTTCTGTGTCCATATCAGTTATAAGTCCAATGGTGAGTAAATCTAAATCAAAAACAGAAAGACCACGTTCCACTGCTCTTAATAAAAATAAGGGGGTGGTCATTGGTCTTACTTTTTAGATATTTTTCCATCTTAATATATAATCCCCACAATTTTATTAGCTGGGATAGGATTTGATAAATAGAAAAAGTAGAAAAATTATCTAACCATTCCTCTGGACTGTCTTCTACCGTCTTATCCCCATGTCTTGCCATGACATAGGCTACATTCTCAAAGAGTTCTAAAGAACCTATATCAATATTAGAGTTATTCGGATAAAGTCCATATAATTGTGTAAAAGATAAAGAGCCATATAAAGCTCCTTTTACGGTACAATGTTTTTACTCCAAAACATATCCAAAAGGACTTTACATGACCCAAGTACATTTTACACTGAACAGCGAAGTGGTTCAAATTATTATTGATTATTCGGTAAAAGAGGAGGTATCTAAAAATAGTTTGACGACAGTATTTAATCAGTTAATGGAAAACCAACGAACAGAATATATTCAAGCCGATGAGTATGAACGTTTAAAAAGTCGTCAAAATCAAAAAACGGCTATTATGAGCGAGAGTTTACCACTTGTGTAGGAACACTTGATTTAAAAGTGTCCAGAACTCGCAATGGTGAATTTTCACCAACGGTATTTGAGCGTTATCAGCGAAATGAACAGGCTCTGCTCGCTTCCATGTTGGAGAGGTATGTCTCTGGTGTTTCTACACGTAAAGCTTCAAAATTGTTGAAGAACTCTGTGGAAACTCTGTCTCAAAATTCCACATGGCTCAAACATATGGTACCACATCCCCCAAAGGCAAACATCTATCTTATGAAGAACGTGTGAAGATTGAA
>NZ_JBNUPN010000019.1:0-36664 GCF_050409405.1 Facklamia sp. P13069
GAATTAGCTCAGCTGGGAGAGCGTCTGCCTTACAAGCAGGATGTCGGCGGTTCGATCCCGTCATTCCCCACTCTTGACTCGTTAGCTCAGTCGGTAGAGCAACTGACTTTTAATCAGTGGGTCGCAGGTTCGAATCCTGCACGGGTCATATTCCTAAATGGAAACATCAAGGAATTTTAATTTGCGGGTGTGGCGGAATTGGCAGACGCACCAGATTTAGGATCTGGCGCCTTCGGGCGTGGGGGTTCAAGTCCCTTCACCCGCACTTGCATTTTGATCACTTATGATTTATAATTGGAAATCCTAAGTTATATTATGCCGGCTTAGCTCAGTTGGTAGAGCATCTGATTTGTAATCAGAGGGTCGAGGGTTCAAGTCCTTTAGCCGGCACTTTTGCGGAAGTAGTTCAGTGGTAGAACACCACCTTGCCAAGGTGGGGGTCGCGGGTTCGAACCCCGTCTTCCGCTTTGCCAAGATACATTTAGGCTTTTAAAGCCGGGGTGGCGGAATTGGCAGACGCACAGGACTTAAAATCCTGCGGTGAGTGATCACCGTGCCGGTTCGACTCCGGCCCTCGGCATTTCACTTTATTGTGAATGATAAAATATTTTGCACCCGTGGCTCAACTGGATAGAGTACCTGACTACGAATCAGGCGGTTGCAGGTTCGAATCCTGCCGGGTGTATTAGAGTAAAACGGGAAGTAGCTCAGCTTGGTAGAGCACTTGGTTTGGGACCAAGGGGTCGCAGGTTCGAATCCTGTCTTCCCGATTTGTTTATTCTTATATGGGGGATTAGCTCAGCTGGGAGAGCGCCTGCTTTGCACGCAGGAGGTCAGCGGTTCGATCCCGCTATTCTCCATTTTTTTGGCGGTGTAGCTCAGCTGGCTAGAGCGTCCGGTTCATACCCGGGAGGTCATGGGTTCGATCCCCTTCGCCGCTATCTAAGGCCGGACCTTTAGCTCAGGTGGTTAGAGCTCCCCGCTCATAACGGGGTGGTCGTAGGTTCGAGTCCTACAAGGTCCATTATGCATTATGGATTTTGCCATTGGTTAACGGAGGATTACCCAAGTTCGGCTGAAGGGAACGGTCTTGAAAACCGTCAGGCGTGTAAGAGCGCGCGTGGGTTCGAATCCCACATCCTCCTTTGAGAATATGCGGGTGTAGTTTAGTGGTAAAACCACAGCCTTCCAAGCTGTTGTCGGGAGTTCGATTCTCCTCACCCGCTTTATTGATAATGGGCCTGTAGCTCAGCTGGTTAGAGCGCACCCCTGATAAGGGTGAGGTCGGTGGTTCGAGTCCACTCAGGCCCATAGCAATAATTAATTGTTATTTTGAATTGGCTTATGGGGAAGTACTCAAGTGGCTGAAGAGGCGCCCCTGCTAAGGGTGTAGGTCGGTTTATACCGGCGCGAGGGTTCAAATCCCTCCTTCTCCGTTATTCTTATATACTTGCCAATGAGTTTTGATATTGGCCCGTTGGTCAAGCGGTTAAGACACCGCCCTTTCACGGCGGTAACACGGGTTCGAGTCCCGTACGGGTCATTACAATTTAATGGAGGATTACCCAAGTCCGGCTGAAGGGAACGGTCTTGAAAACCGTCAGGCGTGTAAAAGCGCGCGTGGGTTCGAATCCCACATCCTCCTTTTTAATATTATCGCGGGGTGGAGAAGCTGGCATCTCGTCGGGCTCATAACCCGAAGGTCGTAGGTTCGAATCCTACCCCCGCAATTTTTTTACTTTTTATCTTGGTCCGGTGGTGTAGGGGTTAACATGCTTGCCTGTCACGCAGGAGATCGCGGGTTCAAATCCCGTCCGGACCGTATACTTGCGGGTGTAGTTTAGTGGTAAAACCACAGCCTTCCAAGCTGTTGTCGGGAGTTCGATTCTCCTCACCCGCTTACTCAGACTCTAAAGTCTTTTTTATGTCTAAAAAGAGTTTCTTTCTATTTTACTAATCCCCCCTAATTCCGTATCCGGATTAAGGGGGTTTTAGTCTCTATGGGCTCTATGTCCAATAGGGTTGATGCTATCCAAGGAGATTAAGCAATTAACGGTTGCTTGGTCTCCTTTTCTTTTCTTCCTGACACATATAATCTTGATATTAAAAGAATTCTATTTTTGAAATGGGAGTCGTTTTTATAGCCATAAGCATGGCGTTTAAGCACTTTAATCGTGTTATTAATCCCTTCAATAGGGCCATTAGTCAGTGTGTGATAATGAAAGGTATTCTTAATGTATTGTTTAAACTTAGTAACTATTCTTAAGACTCTCTTAAGCCTTGGTGCAAGCGATTGATTTGAAGGCTGATAAAGGGTAGTCATAAACATTAGAGGGTCTGAGTGATCGAGGGAGAAACGAAGGTCTTGGACCACACGATAGACGTCTTTAAGGACTTCTAAAACAAGCAATCTATTATAGAGAAAGGTTGAAAGTATTGAAGAATGAGCTGAAACGATTTAAGGATATATTGAATGTTACAAGCATTAAGAATTAAACTAAAATTAAACGGCTTGTCTCCTATCCGATACAGGTTACAAGCCGCTTAAAGATTATTTGATTAAAGTGACGTATTTATGGGTTCAGTACATTTTAAAAATAGAAGGGGGTTTTCTTTTTTTTTACTCTAAAATAAATAACTAAGACTATAAAAAACAATGAAAATTATACTTATAGCACCCTGATAATTCAGCTTGTTTTGAATACGGTGATGTTTCTTGACAGGGATTAAGCTTGGTAAGTAAATAGCAAGTGTAACTACAAAGAATAGAATTTGAACGAGGTAGAAAGACTGAGTGGGTAGTGAGGTGTAAACTCCTGTAATACTCGCTAGTACTAGCATTGAAAAGACTATGTATGTAATCTTTACGGGTATTTTTCTTTCAAGTATCTTAAAATTATATATTCCTTTAAGAAACTGCTGATTTATTTCTAAAGCTGTCATCAATATAATAAGGGGTATAAAAGATATCATTGCTTTATTGTTTAAAGTATTCGCCTGTGAATAGTAGGCGATAATATTTAGTAAAAAGCCAGTAAAATAACTATTTAATAGTATATGATAAATGGTCTTAACTAAAGGGACAAATTGGTACTGAACCACTATTATGATAATGTATATAATTAACAAAATATTTATAATGTAGTGCTGGTTTATCATAAAGAACAAAGCGGCTGTCAGCAAGCCTATTAATAAAAGATAGTATATAATAGGTGATTTAGCCTTGGGATCTTTTAAAATATGATGATAATAATTGTAATGGTTAGTCATATTGCTTAAGATAACAACTAGTGCTAAAAGCCCAAGATCTAACCAGTCGACTTGCTTCACTGAATAAATAGCGGTAGTTAGTCCAAAACCAATCCACGACAAAGGATAGCCTACTAACTGCATCAAAGGATGTTTAAGTATGTTATTAATTGTGTTCATTGAGTTTCCTTTCAAGAGGATTTTATAATTGAAATTGTTTCTATTAGTATTCTAAGGTATAATTTACAACGTTACAACCAAACCTCCTATACCACTGATACAGTAGGATTTAGAGATTATGATTTATATAAAAGGGGCTAAAAAGTGACCAACTTATTCAGTTTAACTTTCGCTTCCTCTTTTTGTTTTTTAGTAATATGAGTATATATTTCCAAAGTCGTTTTCACATCAGCGTGTCCTACACGATCCATGATGTACTTAATATCGAAATTATTTTCAACTAATAATGATATGTGGGTATGTCTCATGGTATGTGAAGTATAATCTTTGTTGACTTTCTTTATTTTATCATTTATTGGTGTCAAAAGCATTGGATTATTATTTCTGTTAGCAAATATTAAACGAGCTTCATTGCCAAAGCGCAATCGATTTAAGCTTATATTCTTATTAATTAACTCATTGATTCGATCGTTGGTCTGAATTACTCTGTTTGAATGTGGAGTTTTGGTAGTTCCTGCTTTTCTTTTCGAACGGGAATCGATGGATTTATTTATTGTTATTTCAGAACCGTTAAAATCGTCAATTGTGAGCGCTGTGACCTCTCCAAAGCGCATCCCTGTTAAAATCATCACCTCGATAAGATCCCCTTGTATTTCGTTTAATTCTTGGCGTATTTTAGCTAATTCCCCTGGCAAGTCTTTGCTATCTATGAACTGTATTGACTTTCTTTTTTTTATTGGTTTAACTTTTAAAGTAGAAAATTCTAAATTGTAAGTATAATCGTGATAGACAGACATATACTTAAAACAACCACTAATTAATAGCTTCACTCGATTTGTGATTTGAGCACACTTGTTTTGTTCGTACTGTATATCGTCTAGTAATTTTTGAATATCAAGAATAGTTATTTTATCAAGGTAGTAATCGTAAAGATCAGCAGTTTTTATATAGACATTGTAAGTTGACCGCATGTTTTCAGTTGTGGAAGGGGCCCAACGTTTCGTTTTGAATTCAAAGAATTCAGTAAAACAATCCTTGAATTTTAGATTTTTTGTCTCTATTGAAGTTTTCTTTTTAGCTATTTTGTTATTCAATAATTGTTGAGCTTTATTTTTAGCTTGAGCAGATTTGGAATTTAGAGTAACGCTTACACGTTTTCTTTTACCATTTTTTTCGTTGGAATACCACTCAACAAATTTATACTTCCCGTTGGGTAAATCTTCAACCCACATAGTCAATTCTCCTTTCATTTGGTATAATAGGGTACAGAAAAGACACCCTTTAATCAGGGGCTTTTCTGTATTTATCAAACAGTCATCGTTTTGCTTTGGTCGGCGGCGATGACTTTTTTTATAGTGAAGTAATTTTTGTTTTTTTTCGCTTACTATTTTCTTAGTGAAATAAAAGGCCATATACTTCACTAAGGTATTACTAAACGAAATATATGGTTGAATATTTCAATAACTAATCGATTATTTTCAACAATTGTGGACAATAATATGTTTTATTTCTTTTTGCATCATTAGTACTTAAAAACTTTGTTTCTGTTAACTTATTTAGTAAAGAATAAATTGTTCGATCACTAATATTTGTAATATGATTCGAAGCTTGTTTAGCGCTAAAAATTGGTGAAGAGAAAATGAAATCTAATAGTTCAATTCCTGATGCGGAATTTAGCGTTGGTATGACTTCAATTTTCATATATTCATAGAGATTAAGAATGTCTTTTGCTTTTTTTGTACTAATGTCCGCAGAGAAAATAACACCTTTTAAATAATACTTGATCCAAGAATTCCAATCTTTTTTTTGAGATATATTGGAAAGATTTGAAATATATAAAGAACGATCTTTTTCAAAATATGAACTCATATAAAATGTAGGATAAGGTAGTAATTCTCTATAGTAAAGAAATAAAGGAATTAATAAACGTCCAATTCTACCATTACCATCTTCAAATGGGTGAATCATTTCAAATTGAGCATGGATAATCGCTGATTGAAAAATCAAGTCAATATCATCAAGGTGAATATACTCCTCTAAATTTTGCATATATTCATTTGTCTTACTAGGCGGCACTGGGGTATATGATATTGACGAATTCCCTCCTATATAATTTTGAAAAACCTTGAATTCCCCAGGTCTCTTAGAACTTCCTCGAACGTTATTTAATAGAATTTTGTGCATGTCTTTAATTATTCTGGAAGACAAGGGCAATGTGTTAGTCTCACTTGAATTAATAGTACTAATATTATCTAAAGCAAAAAATAATGACCGTCTATAATTAAGAATTTCTTGAATTTCATCACTTTCAATATCGACTCTATTTCCTGCTTCAAAATTAAGGACATCTTCTAAAGTTGCATGTGTCCCCTCTAACTTAGAAGATAAAACAGCTTCTTGATTAATTATTGGTGAAATTAAAAGCATTGGATTAATAATCGAGTTTAAAAAACCTCTATAAGTGCCTATGGCCATGTTCGCTTTGGTTAATAATTGGATTGACTCAAGATCTGAAGTGAAAAAGTCATTATTTAAAGGGAGTTTCTCAGGAAAAAATGGCATAGGAGCATTTATAATTTTGTTATTGAAATTTTCCAATGTATTCCCTCCTTTTTGTTTTAAATTAAAAAAAGTTTATTTTTTTCTTTCAAAACAGTCACAATTTTACTCTTAAAATGGTGGGTTGTGGCTGTTTTAAGATTTTTATAATATACTTAACCTTTTCTTAAATCAGTTTTTGTATGATACCCATAGTGTCAACTTATATTTATGTTTAATAATTTCAATTTTCCCATCATAATTTAATTTTTTAAAGTTACCACCTCGAACTTCCGCATAAGCACGACAATCATATTTTTTTATTAAATCTAATATATATTGATTATCTTCTTTAGGAACATAACCTATCTTTTTATCTTTTCCACCTATTTCAGCGAAAACTGCGATTGCATTTTCATCATATTCATTATCAGGTTCAGGAATTAACTCTAGTTCAATTTCAAAAGGTTCGTATTCCCAAATGATATCAAACTCTAGCTCTTCCTTTAATTCTTTGCCTGAGAGTCCTTGATATTTTTCTAGCATTTCTTCTGAAATAGTTTGTTTAATCAGTCTCTTAATTAATGCTTCTCTATTTTCATAAGCTGTTCCGGTTATATAAGTAGAATATGAGTGATATTTACTTTTCGGTTTTATCTTAGTTTTTACAACAGGCTTAACTCCATGATATGACAGGGTAGCATCTGAAACATCCTTCTTAGGAACTGAAATATCATCTGAATGTAATGAAGTATCGTTAAGCTTACTTTCTGATTGTTTCGAATTCGGTGGATTCTGTAAGTCGGAAATATTCGTAGGCAAGCTTTTTTCTACTTTATGAATTTTATTATTTTTTATAAGTTTTTTAATAAAAAAACTATCACAGATAATTAGTAATATTAACAAAAGTAAAGAAACTATTTTCTCTTCACCGGTAATTAAATCAACTACTCCAACCATAATAATTCCAGTAATAATAAATATTAAAAAAGAATAAATTAATTTCTTCATCACAAAACCTCCGCTAAAAATATTTATAACCTTCACAGTCTTTTCTAAATTTCTTGGTCAATTATTTTAATATTTATAATCCGATAAAAATTTTATTGAATCTTCATCAAACCCAAAGTATAGAATAAAAGAATCATCTGCTAATCTTTGAGATCTAAGGCAAGAATCATTTTTTTTGGAAAAAAGATGAGTGTTATCATAGTTTTTTGGTTCCGAATGAGTTCCCATGTATTCAAACTCTTCTGTTATTGGATAATTAACATCTTTTAAAATTTCTTTTGCTTGGGAATAATCATCTGCTTTAATAAACATTACAGAAACTTTATCTTCTTTATTACCAAGTAACTGACAAGAGAGCTGACCGCATGAATTTTCTTTCCCCCTAACTACACCCACGACATTTGAGTTTAAATCAGTTTTAGTAGTTACTTTTAAATCTTCATTTCCTGGTAGAGTTAAGAAATACTCACTAGAGTTTTTGAATGAATTCTTGTCAAAAGTAGCAGAATTATTTGAACATCCAGCTAAAAATAAAATCATCCCAATCATAAATAACACTTTCTTCAATCTAATTCTCCTTTTACTCTATACATCTGGACAGCTTCTTCTGCGACTTCTTCAGTAATTCCAAACTCTTCAGCTAATTCGTATGGCATCACGCTCTCCTTTTTTACGATAAAATTTTTCAGCTTTTCAATGGGTACTAACTTCTTATATCCCCAATTCCTGGCCTTACGCTCCTCTTTACCATTAAATCTGTAATCGGTTATATCTTTAGGAGTAGAGGTCTTATAATGACCAATTTCTTCCGATAAAACACATATTGCTTTATCAAATGGCAAATCTTTATTTAAATATATCGTCTTATCACATATCAAGCCTGGAAGTTTATCAGGAATATTTTTATCGAACACAAATGTTAATTCATTATCAAATTCTGCTAACAGTTTTTCAAATGCATTCATACAATCACCCGCTTATCTTCTGTGTTTTGATTTTATAAATTCAATGTAATCTCTGATATCTTTCATCTCTTCTTCGGTAAAATCATCATCTATGTGAGCAGCTACTAAAAAATCGTCATCTTGATCTCCGTTAGCAACTTTAGGATTATCAGTCCTATTCATAATATAATCAACAGAAACATTAAAGAAATCAGCGACAGCTTTTACTTTATCGGCAGAAGGAGTGCTTGATCTCCAGTTGTATATAGCTTTATCTGCCCATCCCATCTTTTGTGCCAACTCAGTAATAGAAATACCCTTCTTATCGCATAAAAGTTTTATACGGTCAAACATTGAATTATCAACCTTTCTAGACCGTTACAAAAAGAAAAGTACAAAATAATGAACTTAAAGGTTGACCTTTTGTACAAAATATTATACTATTCTACTTGTAAGGTAATTCGTTACTAAATTTGTAAGTTATTTAAAAACATTATACGTTGGGGAACGGTGATGCGATTTATAAATAACGGTTATTTAGTACGCTTTTATAGTATAACATTTTATACTATTAGTCAACAAAAGTATTAAATTATAACAAATAAACTAACGAATTACCTTACTTATTAATTAAGTGAAAGGAGGAGTTAAGAAATGAATGAAGAAGCGTTAGAAAATTTTAAAGAAACTCGCTTCATACCTACTTATATAAAGTTGATTAAGTGGATGGTTGAAAACAACATAAAAAAAGAAGACCTCGCAATGGCGTGCAAGATCTTCTTACTAACGAAATAATTATTTTAAGAATGCTTCTCTAAAAGCTTTTTGTTGATCTTCGCTTTCTTGAATTTGTTTTTCAATAATTGGTTCATTATGTTTTACCGCTACATCAAAAGCAGCTTTGTAAAGTTCTAACGATTTAGTAGCTATTTCTTCAATGCTGCCATCGAAAGAATGAGCAGATACTACAGTTTTAGCAAACTTATGAGCATTAATTGTATCTTTCATATTTTCCCCTCCTTTCTAAAGGAGAGTATATCAAATTAATAATTAAGAAAGGAGCTGATTTAATGCCAGAAACAATAGAAGCAAGACAAAGGGTTTTAGATTATAAGGATGAAAACAAAATTTCTTATGAACAATTAGCTGTCATGACTGGTTACAGTAAGCCAGAAATATTTAATGCTTTAACTGGCAAGTCAAACACACCAAAATCCAATCAGATTATTCTGAAACTTATTCAGATGTTTGGACTGGCTTAGAAAGGAGTGAATTTTATGAAATGCCCAGCATGTCATAAAGAAATGGTGATCACGAATCAAACAGAAAAGACAAAGACGTTTTATTGTTCAATATGCAACAAAGTGAGGTCTAAAAGGAGGGAGGATAATCATGGAACTGACACCAATACCGACAGATGTTGCGTTTGCAACAACAACACAAAAACTCCCCGAGGTAATTATTGGATTAGGAAAACAACAAGCTGCTAGATACGTTTCAGAAATGTACGCAGATCCAGAATTTTCAGACGGGGTGATTAAACCGACGCAAAAAACAACGATAGTAATTATCTCTAGATTTATTGAATTCCTTAGAAAAATGGATGCAGAAAAATTTAAGTAAGGAGGAACGCAAATGAACATCAAACTAGAAGAAAACTGTGAACGATTAAAAAGAGAAAAAATGCAAAAAATGAAGAAAAGACAAGATAATATTCTTTACTTCGTTCTTACTTTTCTGTTTTTCTCCATTATCGCATGGCCATTTGTTTCGTTACTTTTTGAAGAGTTGGGGTGGTATGGTGGATAGAATTTTATTTCAAGCAATTTTATTAGACGAAGAATTGTGTGAGTTTTTACGGAAGCATTTTAATAGCGGTGGTTTTATTAGTAATCAGATTTATTTAACCGTTTATCGCGGGAAGAAAAGAGTCATTTCACGCGAACTGATGTTTAACCAGCTGGAAATGGAGTTTGAATCCCAAAAAGAAAAAGCCTCCGCTGCAACGGAAGCTTAGATTAAGAAATCTATAAAAATAGTATAACACAAGAGAGGTGATTGGAATTATTAAATTATTCCCCCACCAAGAGCAAGTGTTAAATGAGACTTATGAATTTGATCGTGTTGCATATTACTTAGATATGGGACTAGGCAAGACGTTTGTTGGCTCTCAGAAACTTTGGGAACTAAATACCCCATACAATATAGTGGTTTGTCAAAAGTCTCAAATAAACGATTGGGCAAATCATTTCAGACAACATTATGACTATGATGTTGTGATTTATGACAAGCCTAAAAAGGTAAAACCTGAGTCAATAATTATCATAAATTATGACAAGATTTGGCGCAGGCCTGAGTTGAAGAAAATTAAGCACTTCACATTGATGTTGGATGAAAGTTCATTGATCCAAAACGAAAAAACGAAGCGAACAAAATTCATTCTTAATCTTAAGCCCGACAATGTAATTCTTTTATCTGGAACACCTACTGGTGGGAAATATGAAAAATTATATAGTCAATTGAAGCTATTAGGTTGGGATATAAGTAAGACTCAATACATGAAACGATATGTTGATTTTAAACCCAACAAATACTGGGGTGGGATTAAAATTTTAGGTTATAAAAATGTAGATGAACTTAAAGAAAAGCTCAGGGAACATGGCGCTGTATTCATGAAGACAGAAGAAGTTTATGACTTGCCTGATCAAAATTATGTAAAAGTGAGATGTAACTTATCAAAAGAATACAAAGAATTTAATACCCATCACATTATCAATTATAAAAATCAACAAATTGTTGGTGACACAAGCGCTGTGGCCAGAATAAATTTAAGGCTTTTCGCAAGTGTTCGTAATAAGAATAAAATGGATCGTTTAAAAGATTTAATAGATTCAACGAATGATCGTTTGATTATCTTTTATAACTATAACGAAGAATTAGAAACACTAAAGAAACTTATCACTGACAGACCGTTAAGTTTTATCAAAGGTGGGTTAGTAGATAAAAAGAATTATGAAGAATGTGACGATAGTATCACGCTTGTACAGTATCAGGCAGGTAGTAAAGGACATAATCTACAAAAAGCAAACAAGATTATCTACTTAAGCCCACCAGACAGCGTTGAAAACTGGATGCAGAGCTTAAAAAGAGTTCACAGGATAGGTCAAGAAAGATCTGTGTTTTACTATCAGATGATAACTGATGACAGTATTGAGTATAAGATTTATAGCGCTCTTGAACGTGGTGTGGATTATACAAACGAATTATTTAAACAAGATTTCGATTGGGAGGAATAAATTATATGGAATTAACAGAATTGAATAAACAGGACTTAGCAATCGTTACTGAATTTTATGAGTTAGAAAGACAAATTAAAATTGTTAAAGAGAGACAAGCGTTACTTAGAGCAGATTTAGTCGATATCATGGAGGACTATAACGTCAAGAAATGGGAAAACGAGTATTTTAACATTACTTACGTTGAACCTACAACGAGAGAAAGCATTGATAGCTCACGATTAAAGAAAGAACTACCAGATGTAGCTGAAAAGTATAAGAAGACAAGTAATGTTAAAGCATCAGTGAGGGTAAAAATTAAATGAGATA
Organism: Facklamia sp. P13069; assembly: GCF_050409405.1. Lineage (NCBI taxonomy): Bacteria > Bacillati > Bacillota > Bacilli > Lactobacillales > Aerococcaceae > Facklamia > Facklamia sp. P13069. The sequence continues at coordinate 11,528 of NZ_JBNUPN010000019.1, forward strand.
TTTAATAACTTTTTATTTTAAAGATGATACTTCTTTAACAGTTAAATCTAATAGCTATCCTCAATTATATGATTCAAACGGTTATACGTTTATTCAAGTTAAAGAACATGGTGGAGAAGAAGTAAACATAAACTTTTTCTACTGTAAGTACTATGAAGTTGAAGTTAATGAGCGTGATAAAAAATGAAAGAAGTAAACACTATTTTTAGTAAAAATTTCAAAAAATTTCGCGAAGATAACAATTTGACTCAAGAAGATATTGCTAAACAAGCAGGATTGTCAAGAAGTTATATAGCTGATCTAGAAAGGGGTAAACGATCACCAAGCTTAAATACTATAGATAAATTAATTAGAAAAACAAAAATACCTTTTAATTATCTATTTAAGGACCTGATTAAATGAAAGAATCAAAATTCCAAGAAGAAGTAATCAGTTACTTAAAATCAATCGATGCTTACATTATTAAATATTGGGGTGGAGGAGTTTTCACTAAAGAAGGTGTGCCTGATTTATTGGTTTGTATTAATGGGGAATTTCACGGTATTGAACTTAAAACAGATGTTGGTACTGAAAGTAAATTACAAGCCTATCACATGGACCAAATTAATCAATCAGGTGGTAAAGGTTATATATTAAGACCCACTAAATACAAAAAATTAAAATACGGTAATGAGTTTGATTATTACCAATTAGAATTCGAAGAATGGAAGGAGTGGTTAAAAAATGGTTCCAGATTTTAAAAACTGGGTTGTTAAGTTCAAACATGAAATAGGTCCAAAAGGGGATTTTGCTAAAGATGTCAGTAAAGATCCAAATTTCCCTTCTGGTGTTTCAAAAAGTGAAATTGAAAATTATTTATTAGATCATGGAGCATGTTTAGAAGTGATGGATATATTTTTGGGTTGCTGGGTTGAATATAAAGAATCTTGTGGGATGTGGTTTATTTGACACAGTATTCATACAGCCGTGTTGATTTATACGATCGATGTCCTTACCACTTTAAATTAAAGTATTTGGATAAGGCTAAAGAAATACCTGATTACAGTCCAACAAGTCCATTAATACTTGGTCATGCTATTCATAGTGGGATTGAAAAAGGAAGTACTGATTATGCAGTGAATGAATACATTAATGCCTATCCAATGATAACTGATGCACATATAAACGAGATTATAAAAATTGAGTATATGCTGCCTAAAGTGTTTGATTTTCTAAGTCAATTTGATGGGGCTGAGTTAATTCACGAATACGAAATTGACACAGAAGATTATAAAGGTTTTGTTGACTTAATCGTAAAAGACAAAGACCGGACGCTGGTCATTGACTTTAAGTATTCTAACAGCATTGAAGCTTATAAGAAATCTGGCCAGATGCATATCTATAAATATTATCTTGATCAAGCAGGCTTTAATGTAACTAACTTGGGTTTCTTATTCATTGAAAAAGTAAAAATTAAGTACAAAAAGAATGAGGATATTTATCAATTTAGAAAAAGATTACGTAATGAATTGGATAAAGCGAGAGTTACCTTTGTACCCATTGAATATGACGAGCGAAAGATCTTGGAGTTTGACTGGGCAATTGAAGCTATTGAAACAGATGAAACATGGGAGCGTAATCCTCATGGAGATTGTTTCGCATGTAATGCCATTGAAGCAAAAGAAAACGGACGATACACAGTACTAACACCACCGTTATACCTAAATTATTTACAAAATGAGAATGGAGAGATTATAGAAATGTTACCTAAAAATGAACGAAGAGATGTTACCAAAGTAAACAAACGCGTGCTCTGGATGTACGGCGCACCTTTTAGTGGAAAGACTTGGTTCGCTAATAGTTTCCCTGATGTCATCATGTTAAACACTGACGGGAATATTAAATTTGTGGATGCACCGTATGTAAGTATTGTTGAAAAAGTAGAAAAGAAAGGTCGTATCTTAGACACCACATTAGCTTGGGATGTATTAGAAGAAACAGTTATTGAACTACAAAAAGGAGATCATGAATTTAAAACAGTCGTTGTTGACTTAATTGAAGATGTCTATGAAGCTGCACGAATTAAAACTTATGAAGATCTTGGTATTGAACATGAATCTGACAATAGTTTTAAAGCGTGGGACATTGTCACTACTAAATTTCTAAATATGGTTAAACGAATAGCAAATTTACCAATGAAAAACATTATTTTTATCAGCCATGAAGATACCACTAAAGATGTTACTAAACGATCAGGCGATAAAATCACAAGTATTCAACCAAACTTAAGAGAAAAAGTAGCGCTTAAGTTAGCAGGCATGGTTGATATTGTAGGACGCGTGGTAACGGATGGTGACGAAAGAAAGCTTGTCTTTAAATCTAAGTCTTATGTATTCAGTGGAGGACGTATTCCTAACTTACCAGTAGATGAAATTGATCTTGATTATGACGAATTTATTGGTGTCTATGAAGAAGCGAATAAAGGACTGAAGAAAGCTAATACTACAGAAGAATCAGAAGAAGAGACGGAAGAAAAGCCAAAACGCAGTAGACGTAAGAAAGAGGAAGCGCCTGAACCAGAAGAAGTATCAAACGAAGTTGAGGAGGAAGAAGAAATAGAAGAAACAGCAGAGGAAGAAGCCGAGGAGGAGAAAAAACCTCGTCGCAGAAGAAGATCAAGATCCACAGACGATACACCTCCAGGAGAAGAAGAGGAAGAGGAAGAAACAGATGAAGTAGAAGAAGCACCTAAACGTAGAAGACGTCGTCGCTCACGTGATTAAAGAAAGGGAGATAAATATGAAAAGACAACTAAACACTAAAGAACAATGGTTTGCTGATAGCGAAGAAGAAGCGAATGCAATTGTAGAAGACGCTAAAGAAGAGTTTGGTGAAGATTTGATTGGTCATAGTATTCAATTGAAATCTAATAAGAATGGTGAGTATTACTTAGTAAAAATTGATATGAAGTACAACACACCAGCGGGCATTATGGAAACTGAAATGAATAAAGAAGAAGGAGAGAATTTAAATGGCAATTAATTGGGATAAATTTGATAAGATGGTTGATTTTGACGGTATTCAAAACAAAGTTGAAGAAGCAGCAGAAATGGGAGATTTCCCTGAAATACCATCAGGTAAGTATGAAGTAAAAGTTAATAGTATGGAACTTGGTCAATCCAAAAAGAAAGATGATGGTTCAGGTGGAGATCCAATGCTAAAAATTACTTTTGAAATCTTAGACGGTGAATTCAAAGGGTATAAATTATTTTACAATGGTGTGATGCAACCAGGTAACGAACGAGCGATTGGTTATCAAGTCCATAGTAACAATGAAATGTTACGGAGTCTCATTGATAGCGATGATGTATCATTCAAAAATTTTAGTCAATATGCAGAAGAAATTGATGCGATTGCTGAAGAGATCATTGAAGACGGTTGGGAATACATTATTGAGAAATCATTAACCAATACAGGTTATGACAAGTATGAAATTCTTGAAATTTTAGACTAAAAAATAAGGGAGATTTTATTCTCCCTTTTTAAATAGAAAGAAGGGGGTTTAATAAATGAAAATCCTTGATGCATGTTGTGGTTCAAGAATGTTTTGGTATGACAAAAACAATGAGAACACTATTTACCAGGATATTCGAAAGGAGATATTTGATATCCACAGGAAACATGTTGATGTTAATCCAGACATACTAGCCGATTTTAAAAACATGCCTTATACAGATAATGAATTCGATTTGGTTATATTTGACCCACCACATCTGAAATGGGCAGGACCAAACAGTGTAATGAAAGCACAATATGGCCAGCTAGATATTAATAACTGGCAAGATGACATTTCAAAAGGATTTGATGAATGCCTGAGAGTGCTAAAACCAACAGGAACACTTATTTTTAAATGGTCTGATTGCCAGATTCACATTAAAGAGGTACTGGCCAACATAAAACACAAACCTATCTTAGGAGATAAAAGAGGTAAGACAAGATGGTTAGTTTTTGTAAAGGAGGTCGATTAATGCACCTGCTATTACCGATAATAATGACAATTTTAGTAATACGAGCGATTTATAGAAAGGATGAGTTTGAGTGAAAAATAAACAAACTGATGAAGTTAAGATTATTAAAGTGAAAAAAACAATTCCCACAGTCATTGAATGGCAAGGAAGGAAGTATACATACAGACCTGACAATTTGTTTCAAGGAGGTAAAAAGTGATTGATTTTTTACAAGTTTACAGTCCAAAAGAATTCCTGGTATGCAGAAATAGCAATCACTCAAGAAAGAGTTGATTTTGTAACGAGTGATTCAGAAGAAATCATTAATCTCTACAATGATTATAAAGATGACTTATGGATAGCCTTCAACGGCAACAACTATGATCGTTTTATTTTAAAAAGTATCATAGCTGGTACTACCCCTTATGGAATTCACGAACATATAATGAGTGGCTTATCGGGATGGAGTTACAGTGAAACATTAAATTACATTCCCCTCAACTCTTTTGATGCAATGTTGAGTAGGCAGTACTCTTTAAAACAATTGACAGCTTTTCAAGGAAGAGAGGTTAAGGATTCAATTGAGGATTTGATGTATGTATTTGCCTATCAAGTCAATAGTTTCTTAACGAAGTTAGATTTATTGCTTGAGTTTAAACTACCTTTAAAGCATATGGATAAAACAGAAACACAACTGCTTTCATATATTTTAAGAGCAAAGAAAATAAATCGTTATGATGATTGGGAAATAACTATTTTAGATCATGAATTAGGAAAATATTCTCACATTAACGATTGGTATCTGAATGATGATGAAAGCTTAGAAGTAGAGGTAGCTGGTGTCCCCCATCGTTATGGATTAGGGGGTTTGCATGGAGCTAGAAAGAATTATATTGGTAAAGGTTTCTTTATCTTAGCTGACTGTAAATCAATGTATCCAACTATTATTGATAAATATAATTTCTTAAGTAGGAACGTGAGCTATCCTAAGAAATACAGCCAATTGTTGAAAGAAAGATTTAATCTTCAAAAGAAAAACGATTCAAAAGAATTAGTTTATAAATCTATTGTAAACAAAGGATTTGGAGCTTCAGGTGACCAATTTAGTTTAATGTATGATATGCGACAATATCACAATGTTGTTATCAATGGCCAATTATTTATGACCGATTTAATTGATAAATTAGATCCACACATTGAATTAATCCAAACGAACACCGACGGAGTGTTATTCAAAATAGATGAAAAAGATTTTGATTTAGTTGATAGTATCTGTGCAGAGTGGGAAGAACGAACAGGTTTGACACTAGCTTTTAAATACTATGATTATGTTTATCAAAAAGATGTTAATAACTATATTTTTATCGGAGATAACATTGAAGCAGCAGGAGCTTATGTGAAAGATTTAAATCTATTAGATAACGATTTGCCTATAATCAATAAAGCAATTAGAGAGTATTTTATTAATGGAGTAGACGTAAGTGAAACAATCAATAGATCTAATTCATTAATAGATTTTCAGCGAATCATTAAGGCAGAAACCATTGATTATGGTGGAGACTATCTATATGACAAAGTGTATCGGGTCTTTGCTGATAAATACGGTCAGTCTATCTTAAGAATTAATAAAGGCAAGAAAGTTAAGATAGGGAATATTCCTAACTTTTGCAGAATTGTAAATGAAGATATTGTAAACCAATCGGTACCTAGTTGGTTAAATAAACAATGGTACATTGATCTGGCCAATAAAAGGGTAAATGAATTCTTAGGAGTAAAAAACACTGTCAAGAATGACAGTGTAGTGGAGCAGGTTAGTTTTTGGTAGTTAATTTAGCTTAGAAAGCGAGGTGATTAACATCTCAATATACAAAGGATACCTCAAAGGTAATGGAAAGTCATCAGCTGTTGAATTCAAAGGTGACGATAGTGTACTGGTTAAATACAATACGGCCAGAAGATATGATAGTTTCGTGGGTATATTATCCGAAGATATGCTCATGTTAGATATTGATAGTCCCGAAGAATCAGATGTTTTGCTAGACATCATTGAAGATATGAAAATAAATTGTTCAATTTTAGAAACAACTAATGGTATTCATGTTTACTTTAAAACACCCGAAGATTTAAGGGCAAATAAAATTGATTGGTGGAGCCCATTAGGTATTCAAGTAACCATTAAACTTGGTTCCAGGAACACTGCCGATCCATTAAAAATAGATGGAGAGACACGATCCTGGTATCTAAAATCTAAGCGACATGACGAACTTCCCAAATGGTTATATCCAATGGTGAAGATTAATAAGAATCGTGATAATAATTATATTGACCAAATATCAGATGGAAGTCGTAATCAAGATTTATTTAATTATATCTTAAAACTTCAATCCGCGGAGTTGAGCAAGCAAGAAATTAAAGAAACAATCAATTTAGTAAATAAGTATATTTTAGATCATCCATTGGATCAGCGAGAGATTAATACGATTTTACGTGATGAAGCCTTTAAAAAAGAATCGTTCTTCAAAGGAAATCGTTTCTTACATGATAAGTTCGCTCAATTCTTAATCTCTGAATACAATATCATTCGCATCAAAGATGTTCTTCACATCTACAAAGAAGGTATCTACTCAAATAACATACATGACATTGAACGTGCAATGATACATGAAATCAGAAATCTTAAGAAGGCACAGCGGTCTGAAGTATTGGCATATCTTCAATTAGCGACAGATGATAAACCTTTATCTCCTCCTCATTTTATTGCCGTTAAAAATGGTATTTATGATTTAAGCAAAGATCGATTATTGCCTTTCAGTCCTGAAATTGTGATTAAGAATAAAGTTAATTGGAATTACAATCCTGCTGCTGAATGTCCGCCTGTCGATAAAGTTCTTAATAACGTGGCTGTCAAAGACAAACAAGTACGAAGAGTACTGGAAGAAATATTTGGTTATATTCTCTATCGAAGAAACGTTTTAAGAAAAACATTCTTACTTACAGGACACGGTCAAAATGGTAAATCTACCTATTTGAAGATGTTATTAAAGTTTGTAGGTGAAGAAAATAAGTCTGCATTGGATTTAAATGAATTATCAGAACGTTTTAAGACTGCTGAACTCTTTGGTAAATTAGCGAATATTGGTGACGATATTAGTAAGTTATATATTAAAGATTCATCAATGTTTAAGAAGTTATCAACGGGAGATACAGTTAACGCAGAACGTAAAGGGTTAGATCCGTTTGATTTTAATAACTATGCGAAGTTAATATTCTCAGCGAACGAACCGCCTCGTGTAAATGATAAGTCAGATGGAATTGTCAGTCGTTTATTGATAATACCTTTTAAAGCAAAGTTCACACCGCAAGATCCTGATTTTGATCCGCAGATTGAAGATAAGGTGACAAATCAAGACGCGATGGAATACTTATTAAAATTAGGGATTATTCGATTGAAAGAGATATTGGAACGCAAACACTTTACTCAATCGGATGTTATTCAAAAAGAATCAGATGCATACAATGAATACAACAATCCGTTATTGCGTTTCATTAAAGAAACAGAAATAGTTAATCGGCCTACTAAAGAAGTATTTATTGAATATGCTGCCTGGTGTGAAGAACTACAATTAAAACCGTTAGGCAGCACAGCATTTAGTAGAGAAATATGTCAGACATTAGACTTGGAAACTAAACAAATTAGAGATGGAAAGCGAAGAAAATCTGTATTTGTGTCATCAGATGATTAAAAAACAATCATTTTTTGGCAAATAACATGACAAATACCTATGGTTTTGGCAGGTTTGATGACAGAAATTTTGTCATCAACAACTAAAAACAAGTTATTTAAAGTGAATAAGTGGTGAATGTCTAAGATGTATCTTAGACAAAATAGCATATTTTAGTCATATCTTAGACATCTATAAAGGTTAATGTATCAACAATTACAATGTTTTGTCTAAGATGTCTAAGATGTTTTTCACTTCTTTAATAATTAAAAAAGAAAAAATATTTTTAGTATTAATAATAATATAAAGAAAATAGTACTTTATCTTAGACAAACACACTGCTATAGTGTCTTAAACATTATCATGTCAGCGTTCTTAAGTGTCTAAGATAGAAGAATAATCTTAGACAAACGAGGTGATAAAATTTGTTCGAATGGCTCGAAAGCTTTAAAGAAATAAAAAATAAGATAGAGTTCTATCAATTTCAACTAGAAGAATCAAAAGCTGAATTGAAGCGCTGGGTTGATGGAGATCTACAAAAGATTAAATTAGAATCAGAATCTCTATCCAGTAACTTAGAAGAAAACATTAAACGTTACACAAAAGAATTAGAAATTCTAAAAGACCGTCGGGATAAATTAACGAATTTAATTAAGGGCTTTGAAGATTTAGACTCTCAAATTTTAGTCATGAAATATATTGAGAAGAAATCATTGTTTGAAATCTCTGAAGACCTTGGATATTCCTATCAACATATCCGTGAAAAACATTCTCGATTAGTTCAGGCTATTAAATTAGCAGATAAGATTTCGATGGATGATTTGAGTGAGATATAAATTGTATGATGAATATACCTACAATGAACCTACACTACATCTTGCTATTCTATAGTATGATGGTAGTGAGCAAATTGTGATTGATTTGCTGACTCGTGCGACGACATTACCTCCTTTCGTTTCCACCCCAATATTATGGGGTGGTTTTAATTTATTAAATTTATTTTAGCGAATTTATTTTGAGGATTTATTTTTAGAATTTTATTCCAATAATTTATTCGCTAATTTATTTTGATTTAAAAATAGGAGTTAAATAATTAGTCGATTTGTTTTTAAGATTTGTTTTTCGATTTAAGAATGGAGGCATAGTGATCAGTTGGAGTTATCGAAAGACTTATTGAAAGAACTTCAGAGATTAGCAAGGCCTGATCTTCCTGTTCAAGACATCGACAAGAATCAATTCTATTGGTCGAGTGCTTGGCGTAAGTTGTCTCGCCGTATCAAGCAAAGAGACAACAATGAATGCCAAGTATGTAAGTCACAAGGGAAAGTAACTCTTGGAAGTAACAAGAAGAATGGCAAGATTTTGATCGTTCATCATATCAAACCAATTGAGTTCTATCCTTCACTAAGACTTGATGAGGATAATTTGTTAACTGTGTGTATCGATTGTCACAACGCAATACACTTTACATCAAGTGAAAGCATTGAGTGGGATGATGAATGGTGGTAATTGTTAAAAATGTTTTCTGTGAAGAAGGGGCCGTGCTGGCCTCCGTCCCCAACTTGTGAAACATTCCCCCTCAAAAAGTTTCACAAAATTTAAATCCTCTTATCAGCGGGCGGGTACTCTTCTCTGACAAAAAATCGATTTATCTTTAAATTTTTCCGCATACGGGGGTTATAAAGTTCTTGGAGGTGAAAAAATGGTTGTTTCTATTTCTAAACTAAAGAAAAACTTATTATCAAGAATTGATGAAGATGACTTATTTGAGGTTGAAAAAATTGATCGTTATTGTAGCTTGATTGCTTTATCTAGAAAGCTTGAGAAAGAAATTAGGAAAGAGGGAATAACAAAAACGACCGTTAACGCTTCTCAAGAATTTACCAAAGCTCATCCAGCGCTTTCTGAGTTAAAAAGTATAAACTCTCAAATAAATGCCACTGGTAAATCTATCAAATTCAAAAAAGTATTAAATGAAAAACCTAAAGTAGTATACGATAAGAAGCCAAAGAAGGTTAGCTTGTTGTGATAAGCCATCCTTATATTGATTATTATATAAACCAGTGGCAAAATGGAAAAATTAAACTAAATCAAGAGAGAATCGACCTAATCAATTATCTTGAAAGAGCTGTTCTTTCAAGAAACGACATTTGGTTTAATGAGTCTCAAATTGATGAATTTGTAAGGTTTGCTGAAAAATGGTTTTTTAAACTCGAACCCTTTCAAAAGTTCTTAATCAGTTTTGTGTTCCTTTACTTTAAGGATGGAACGTTAGTATTTGACATCTATTTTTGGACCATGGCACGTGGTGCAGGTAAGAACGGGCTAATCGCAGTTCTTTTGGCTTATTTTACTAGCTCTTTGCATGGTGTAAATGAGTATCATGCAGCGGTTGTTGCGAACTCAGAAACTCAAGCTAAGAAATCATTTATTGAAATTCATAATATGCTAAAAAGAAATCCAGAACTCACTGATAGACAAACGGGTGAATTTAAAAATGGATTAGCACAAATCTTAAACACAGAAACATACAGTACGATTGAATATCTAACAAGTAATCCAGATACCAAAGACTCGTTTGGTCATGGTGCGGTTATATTTGATGAAATTCATCGTTATAGTACTTATGAAATAATAGAGGTTTTAACAGACGGTCTTGGTAAAGTCCAACCACCTCGGACATTCTATATCTCTACAAACGGTTTTGTTAGAGATGGTGTTTACGATAAAGAGTTAGCGAAAGCTAGAGAAATATTAACTCATGAAACTCTACAAAGTAATATGTTCCCATGGATATGTACTTTAGATGAAAAAGAAGAAGTAGAAGATCCTGCTAATTGGGAAAAAGCGAACCCAATGTTCCACGAACCCATGAGCGATTATGCTCGTGGGCTTTTTCGAACTGTCCAGACGCAGTGGGGAGAAGTCCAACGTGGAGAAAGAAATAAACCGAAATGGCTCACTAAGCGGATGAACATCTCTGATGTAGAGATGGAGAGTTCAATTGCGACGCGTGAAGAAATTAAAGCCACCAATAGAGAGTTTCCTGATTTAAGCAAATGTACAGCAGTTGCTGGTCTTGACTTTGCGTCATTAAAAGATTTCGCTGCCGTTGGCTTATTGTTTGCAAATGATAATAACTATTACTGGATCAGTCATTCGTTTATTAGAAAAGGATTTTTAGATAATTATCATCTCAAAATTAGCAGTGAAATTCCTAAATGGGAAAAAGAAGGATTGCTCACAGTAGTAAATGAGCCAGTAATTAGTATCAGACATGTAGTTGATTGGTTAGTAATGATGCGAGAAATTTATGATTTCAATTTAGTTGTTGGTGATACCTACCGTATGGATCATGTAAGGCAAGGTTTAGAAAAAGCTGGATTCGAAGTTGAATTTATTCGTCGTACTAAATCAGTAGAAGCTCTAATCGCTCCTAAAATCGAAGTTATATTTGCACAAAAAAGACTTATTTGGGGTATGAATCCACTCATGAATTGGTATACTAATAATGTGTTTGTTAAACGTGATGCGTTTGGCAATATGCAATACCAAAAGAAAGATGAGAACCGTCGAAAAATTGATGGTTTCATGGCCATGTTCCATGCTTTCTTTAAAATTGATGAAATGGTGGAGAATGAACCGGAGGAGTTTGTGTTAAATGAATTTTGGTAAGGAGTGGATATAATTATGAATACAAATCAAATTAGTCTAAAAGAGGCATTTGAAATAGCCTGTTCAGTAAAACCTAAGTATACAGATTTACAAAAAGCGTACGAAGAAATATTTAGTAGTTATATATTAACTAAATTTTACTTACCAATTTTAACCATTAGTGAAATTGAAAATTTAAAAGAAAATATAGGCGGATATGTATATCACGAAGAACAAAATGATAGTAAATTCCATAAATTATTTTCAGGTTTGGCATTGCCAATACTTCTTTCAGCCTTAGCAAATTTTTCATCGCGGTATATAGTTTTAAATTATCTTTCAGAAGGATTATCTTCGTTAGAAATAGAAGTAATAATAACACTTTTATTTTCATTTATGTTTGTTATTTTACTAATAATTTGGCTAGCAATGTGGAAGCATGATAAGTCTAAAACTTATCGAAAAAATATTGAAAATTATAAAATATTAAATTTAATCTTAAATTATAAAAAGTAAGATCTCTCCTGGAGGTCTTTTTATTGTGTCCTGCCATAAGACATTAAACTGGGTAAATAACCCAAGGGAGGTGTTTGGATGTCTTTAGTATTTGTCCGTCAGTTAGGATTAAAGTAAGGAGCGTGATCCAACATCTCCCACGTCTGGGTTACGACGAATATTTAATAAAGGTGGTGGGTTAAGATTGGATTAATGACGTATATTAAACATATTTTTACTCCTGAAGAAAAAGGAACAGCAAACGTCCCTATATCTGAATGGACAGAACTTTATACTTTGTATAAGGAAACGCATTTAAAACAAGCAGCACTCGATACTGTTATCGGAAAAATAAAAAGTGCAGCAACTTTAGTTGATTTTAGATCAAGAGACAGCGCATTGAACTATTTATTTAATCATTCACCAAATGATAATATGAATTCAGTTGACTTTAAAACGAAATTAATTGAAAAATTATTATTAGAAGGTGAGTGCTTAGTTGTTCCTATTAATAATAAGTTGTATATTGCTGATTCATTTAACGTGTTTCGAAATAAAGAAATGGCACCATATCACTATAAGGATATTGTAATTGGTGAGTTAGCTTTAAATAAAACTTATTATGCGAATGAAGTTTTTCACTTTAAATATTTTAATGAGAAGTTAACGCTGTTCTTAAAACAGTTGGATGAATCTTACTCAACGCTTTTTAGTCGATTAGTAGACGTTCACATGAGAGAACAACAACTTAGACTATTTGCTCAGTTTAAATTTTTGAAGTCTTCAGATAAAAGCCAGGCAGAACAAATGGCTGAGTTTAAAAAATATTTATCGAATATTAAAGCTGAGATTGAAAAAGAATCAGTGGCTATCTTACCAAGGCAGTTAGACTATGATATTGAGGAACGTTCTCAATCGTTCTTAGGTAGATCAGTTACTGAACTAGGTGATTTAGAGAACATGTATGTTAAACAAGTTGCGAATGCTCTTCAAGTTCCGCCATTATTATTTAGTGGCGATTTAGCTGATATCAGTCAGCATAGAGAAGCGTTCGTACAATTTTGTATCAAACCCATTATTCAAATTATAGTTAATGAAGTGAATGCAAAGTACTTCACGGAAGCTGAGATTAAGGCTGATGATTTGTTGAAGTACAGCACGATTAATTTACTATATAATAGTGAGCTTGAAATGGGAAAAGATATAAGAACAATGATGGAGTCAGCGGTTTGGACCATTGATGATATTAATGAGTTGATGGGAAAACCTAGAGAAAATACTTCTTTAACTACTAGAAGGTTTATTACTAGGAACATGGCTCCATTAAATGACGATGGAAGCATGCAGATGAAATAATCTGCTATTTTTTATGAAAAATCTTGGAGGTGAGAGATTGAAAAGATGGGAAAAAATGAGGGCTCAAATTAAGCCTGAATTTAAAGCTGAGGTGTCTGAAGACAAAACAGTATTGTATTTGTCGGGGGATGTCGTAAGTAACGAATACGGTTGGCATGAAGACGATATCACACCTAAGAAAGTTAACAAAGCTTTGAATGAGTCCAAAGGCGAAGTTTTAATCAAGTTAAATTCTGGAGGTGGAGACTGTTTCGCAGGTGTAGAAATTTATAACTTATTAAAAGACTATCCTGGAAAGGTTATTGTTGAAATTACAGGGTTGTCAGCAAGTGCTGCTTCGATACTTTCGATGGGTGCCGATGAGATTATTATGCGCACAGGCTCAATGATGATGGTTCATCGCGCTTCAACCATCGTCTGGGGAAATAAGAACGCTTTATTAAAAGCGGCAGATATGATGGATAAAGTAGATTCTAGCATCGTGGATATTTACGCAGAAAGAATTGGTCTTGAAAAACAATTTATAACAGATTTATTGGATGAAGAAACTTGGATGACAGCAGAAGAAGCCGTTAAAGATGGATTCGCTGACAGAACAAAAGAAATCGTTAATGAAGATGAAATTGATATAGCTGCTAAGATTAATAATTCTGTTTGGACCCAAGAATTGATGGATGCTATGAATGATTTAGAAATCAGGTTAGCAAACAAGGTGACCGAAGTAATTGAAAATAAAATATTTAGCACCGATAAGAACGCTCAAAAGAATGAGGGTTCTATTTCTGTACCTAAAAACAAATTAAAGTTTATGAAAGAGGGAAAATAATGAATAAATTTTTTAATAAAGAAGAAGTAAAAAACGAATTCAAGGACATTATGAATGCAGAAGATACAACCGCAGATCAACAAGTTGAAGCCATTATGAATTATGCTGATACGATTACTGAAGCAGCGACTAAGCAAGTGAAAGAAGAATACGAAGAGTTACGTAATGTAACTGATAACAATATTTTAATGGCGCGTGGCATTCATATGCTAACGGGTGAAGAAACTAAATTCTATAACGAGGTTAAAAAATCTGGTGGAGATTTTAATGAACAAATCCTACCTGAGACCGTTATTGAACGTGTATTTGACGACTTGGAAGTAGATCGTCCATTATTAAAACTGATTAAATTCAAGCCAGGTATTGGACGTACTAAAATCATTACTGCTAAGCGGACTGGTTTTGCAGTATGGGGAAAATTACATAAAGATTTAGAAGGTCAATTAGATGCTATCTTTGGAGTGTCTGACCGTTCTCTTAATGCCTTAACTGCATACTTCATCATTTCTAATGACATTTTAGATATGGGACCGCGTTGGATGGACCGTTTCTTACGTATCTGCTTGAAAGAAGCTATAGCAGAGCAATGGGAAGCTAAGATTATTGCGGGGACAGGTGTGGGTCAACCAGTTGGGTTAATGAAAGATTTAGGAGCAGCTCGTGTTGATGGTAGTCCTTACGAAGACAAGAAATCGGCTGGCACATTAACCTTTAAAGATGCTCAAACTATGGTAACTGAGTTTACTGGTGTAATTAAAGCGTTATCTAAGTACGAATTAAAGGTTGGAGAGGAAACAGAAACTCGTTACAGAAATATCAATGGCAAAGTTAAACTGATTGTTAACCCAGAAAACTATGCAGATATTGTTGGGCGAGTTACTACTCAAAATGCAAATGGAGTATTCGTTTCTAACTTACCATTTATTTCTCAAGATTCAATTATTGTTTCAACTGAAATGCCAGTTAATAAATTAATTGCTTATGTGGATGGGCAATATGAAGCTTCAGCATCATTTAATAATCGGATTTACGTGTATGATGAAACATTCGCTATGAGACGTGCAAGATTATATGCCATTGACTTGTTAGGTGATGGACAACCTGTTGATAATTATGCAGCTCAAGTTTATGATCTTGCCATTGACAATGGAACAACAGTAGTTCCTGGAGAATAGGAGGAAATTATGAAAGCATTAATTACTACTAAAAAGTTTTTAGACACCGAAAAGGGACCTGAATATTCAGAAGGAGACTTCTGGATAGGAGAAGATGCCCGGGCAGATAAAATTTTAAGTTATGAAGTTGCTAAAGAAGCAACAGTTACTGAAATTAAGCAAGAGTTAACTAAGCGAGAAATTGAGTTCGATGATAAGGCTAAAAAAGCTGAATTAATTGAACTATTGAAAGGAGAATAACATGGAATTCGTTGATGAGGTTATGACGCACTTACATGCAGACGAAGCAGACAAAGAGAACATTACTAATCTCATCGCGGATGGGCATAATGTTCTTCAATCTCATTGTGGGAAGTTCAAAATGGATGACTATCCAGAATCAAAAGCATTAATCAAAGATTATGTTCGTTTTGCTTGGAATGGTGCAAGTGAACATTTCTTTGATAGTTTCTTTGAAAAAATTAATCAACTGAGGTGGTCGGTTATTAGTAATGAATCTCCAGATGAGGTGAATCAAGATGCTTAAGAAAAAAGATATTATTCAACCTGTTTATAATGCAGGCAAGATAACTTTTTATAGTGTTTCACCTAAAAAAGATAAGTTTGGAACAATTATTCGTGGTGAATATCAGGAAGAAAAAGTATCTTCCCACTGGTTTCGTCATTTAGGAATCACTGCTTCTGATACGTACTATGCCCATGCAGATGATGTGGATATTAGTAGAAAACTTGCTGTTAGAGGAAAAACTAATATAAGTACTAAATATATAGCGAAGATAGGCGATAAAATTTATGAAGTTTATCGCTATTTTTATGCTTACAAAAATAATGAAACTGAAATTAGTTTGAAAGAGGTGGACTAATGACTACTAAAGAAAGAATCTATAATGCGCTATCTACTTTGGGATTACCTCTTGCCTATGCTGATTCTGATCTAAGCCAATTACCTCGTTTAAACTATATTTTGACTTATAATCCGACCATCAGAAAATCGAACAAGAGACATTCTCGAAGGCCTATTTATCAAGTGGATTACTTTAGCAATCAAGCAGAAGATGTTGAATCAAGCGAAAAGCTGGATCAGATACTTAATTGTTTGGAAGAAGCGGGACTGATGGCTCAAGAGTTCAGAGAGTCTATTACTCCTGAAGAAGACGAAAATCGCACCTACTATCATTATTGGACGGTGGTGCAATAATGGCTGAAGTATTTGGGTTTGATAAAGCGGCTAAAATGTTCGATGAAATTGCAAGCAAAGCAGATGAAGGTAGAAAAACAACCGAAGAATACCAAGAAAAAATGATGAACTTAGCGAGAAGAAACTTTCAAGCTGGGCTGACTCAAAGAACTGGTAAAGGGGCTGCAGGTATTCAAAAAGAAACTAGCGGAGATCATTATGATATTGGTTGGTCAGGAAGACCAGGTATGCATGGGTATTTTCATGAATTAGGATTCCATGCTTTAGACAATCGTCGTGGTAAGAGGTATGTTTTAAAACGTAATAAAACTGGTAGACGGGAACGCAAGTACACTAAGAAAATTGCTACATATGTACCCGCAACACCACATATGAGACCCGCTTACTATGAATTAAAAGATCAATACACTAAAGAGGCACAACGTCGGTTAGTGCCTTAATCAATAAATAAAGGAGATTATAAAATGGCAACAGTAGAATACACAAAGCGTAAATTAATGACGGGTGCAGGGGATATCTATACCCAGGAAATGACAACGGTAGATGATCCTAATACTGCACCAGTATATGGAGATATAGTTAATCAAACACCGTCTTTAGATAAAGTGGGAATTGCCTTACAAATTGCAGAGAAGATGGTGCATCTTTCAAACAAACCGCATTCACCTATTAAAAAGTTGAAACTTGCTGAAATTAGTTTAGACGCAGGGTATTTAGCAGCAGGCTTTGAGGAGAAAATGTCTGGTTATGTTGAATTAGCAAAAGGGATTTACGCAATTGTTGAAAACATTGGAAATAATTACTTCCGTTTAGCTATTCCATTTACGAATGAGGCAGGTGAAGAAGTTATTTGGAACTTCCCTAAGTGTGAATTAAAGCCATCTGATGTTAGTGGTGAGACTGAACGTGATGACTTCCAAGAACAATTGAAATCATACATTATTAATGCTCTTCCATTAGAATATGAAACAGATTTAAAACAAGACTCTTTGATTAATTCTAATGGGGTCGCTTTCTTCGCTGATTTATCCATTCCAGAAGTACGTGAAACCTATGATCGTAAGAAATTGTTAGAACAAGGTTTCTATGATAAAGCTTCATTAGAAAAATGTAAGTCTAGTACGGTAGTCCCAGGAGAATAGGAGGAAAATTATGAGTGTGGTCGTATCGGGATTAAAAACATTTAAAGTTAATTTATTAGGGAAAGAATACAAACTAAAAATTAATAATAAGGTTTGGGTGAATGTTCAATCCATTTATGGAATGAGTCAAAAAGATTTCCAGCAAGAAGGATATGAAAACAATATCCTTCAAAGTATTAAGTTTATCATGTGCGTCTTAGAAGCCAATGGTATTGATGAGATCACTGAAGAAATGCTTATTAATGAAGCTGATTCAGTGGACGTCGAATTGTTCATGCTTTCATACAACAAGATGGTAAACGAAAAAGCGTCTGAAGCGTTAGACCATTTTAACAAAGAAAAAGAAGAAGAGGGGAAGTAGAAGAAACCGACTGGGACAATTTATACTTCTTATGTCGGGAATTGTTCTCTATGACTCTTCAAGAGTTTCTCTATGAACACAACTTAGACATGGTTTATGACTTGATTTATAGATATGGTCAAAGGCATGGCTATTTTGAAGGTGAAGAAGGAGAAATTACAACTAAAGATGATGATATAGAAGTCGTATCAGATCCTAGAGCCTTATTAGATTTTTAATAGGGCTCTTTTTTATTATGTAGGAAAGGGGGAAAAGAATGACTTTAGTCGAAACAGGAATAAGGCTAACGATTGCGGGGGAAGCAGAATACCGCTCAGGGATAAAAAGCATCTCTAATGAAATGAAGTCTTTGCAGACGCAAAGTAAATTGGCGATGGCTCAGTTAGGAAACAATGCAAGTATCACTGACAAATATCGAACCAGTCAAAAGAATCTGAGTAAAGAACTGGAGTTAGTCAAGACTAAATCAACCTCTCTTAAAAATGAACAAGAAAAATTAAGTAAAGTCTATACTGAATTACCTAATAAATTAAAACAGACCGAAAGTGCATTTAAGAGGTCTTCGCGTGAAACTGAACGCTTGGAAAAGAACTACAAAGAGATGAAAAAGGTTCTTGATGAAACGCATCCTGAAGTTCAAAAAGTGAAACAAGCCTGGGAAGAGTCTAAAAGTACTACTAAAAGTTTGAAAGAAGAGTACACTAACCTTTCAAGGGAAGTAAGCGAAACTGAGAAAGAACTTTCTAAACTTCCTGATCAAATAGCTAAAACGGAGTTAGCTTCACAACGATTAACTAATCAAATGCAAAAAGAGCATGAGATGTGGAGAAATCAAGGGGGACGTTTAGCAGACACAGCCAAGAAATACCAAGAATTTGGTAATTCAGCTCAAGAAATCGGGGGGAAGTTATCAAACTTTGGCTCCACAATGACTAATCGTTTCACTTTACCAATCGCAACTGGTTTTGGTCTAGCTGCTAAACAAGCGGCTACCTTTCAAACTGAAATAGGTCAATTAGGACCTTTAATTGCTGAGGGTGGAAATATAACCGCTGAAGTTCGAAAAGAGATGGACCTATTAGGAGAATCTTCTCGAGAATGGGCAATTGATTATGGTAAAAGCACAAGTGAAATAAACACTGGAATGGCTGAATTAATCCGTAATGGATATAATTCTGGTCAAGTATTAGGCATGCTACCTAATATTCTTGATGCTTCTATTGCATCGGGCGAAGAGTTTGGAACTGTTATGGGAACAACCGCTAATGTTTTAAGTCAGTTCCAATTAAAGGGTAAAGATACTAATGAAACATTAGAGAATACCCAACGAGTAGTAGACAGCTTAACTTATGTAGCTAATGCTACAAGTTCAGGATTCTATGACTTGGGAGAAGGAATGGCCTATGTAGGTCCTGTCGCTAACACCTTAAATATGTCGGTTGAAGAAACTGCTTCACTTTTAGGTATCCTATCTGACAATGGGATTGAAGCAAGTAAGGGTGGTACCGCCTTACGTGGCGCCTTATCAAGATTGTTAAAACCATCTAAGCAGAACTCTGCTGCAATGGCTGAGTTGGGCATTAGTACAGAAGATTATAAAAATGGGTTAATTGATTTCCCAACAATCATAGATACCATTGCAGAGAATACAAAGAACTTAACCAATGAGCAAAAGGCTGCCTTAATTGCGCAAGCTTTTGGAACAGAATCTCAATCTGCTATGAATGCTTTAGTCAACGCTGGTGGAGATGCTCTCCGTAACATGACTAAAGAAGCTGAGGGAGCAACAGGAGCTACTAAAGAAATTGCTGAAGCAATGAAAGAGTTGCCTGAATTTAAATTCCAACAATCTTTAGCGCAATTACGTGATCTAGGAATAGAATTAGGTAATAAACTGTTGCCCGTTATTATGGATGTAACGGAAACAGCGACTGATTGGGTACAAGCTTTTACAGAAATGGACGATAGCACACAAGATCTCATAATAAAATCCGGATTACTATTAGCGGCTATTGGGCCGGTTGCCTCTGTATTTGGCAACTTGACCTCTGTAGTTGGTGGGTCGTCTAAAGCTATAGGAGAGGCAATAAAAGCCTATGGAAAGTTGACGACGCCTAAATCGCTGACTGATATGGGTAAAGCTTTAGATGATATCCCTGGAAAAGCAACGAATGCAGGAAACTCGGCTGCTAAATTTAGTGGACCTTGGTTAGCTAGTGCAGCCCCCATTATAGCTGGATTAGCTGGCATAGGAGCCGTTATTCTTACGGATATTACTCAACCTATTCGAGATCATAAAGAGTCTGTAAAAGAAACAGAGGGCGCTTATCAAGAGTGGTTTGATTCTGTTGTGGCGGGAGCAGTCGAGGCTTCAAATGCTCAATCTAAGCTTCAGGATGCAACTGAAAAAACAGGCGAAACTTATAGAGAAGCGGCTCAACGGATTATGAATCAAAATAGTACTATTAAGGCTAATATTGATTCAATATTTGAAGGTGGTTTTTTCGATGCTGGCTGGTCATATAGGTTAAATGGGTTTGGTGAGGCGCTTGTTGAGTATGAAAGTTTGGCGAATAAATTATCAAATCTATTACCAGAATCTGAAATAAAAAGAATTGAAGGCAATTTCAACTCAATGACGGACCTTATAGGTAATTCCATAGCTGATATAGGTAATACTTTTATGAAACAAACACCTGTTACAGCCACATGGGCTAAGGGACAAGTTGATGCAATAACAGAAGTGGCAGAAGCTACTAAACGAAAACTTGTTGAACAAAGAGAAGCTCTACTTAAAAGCGCTCAAGATGAAGCACAATACCATCAAAATTCAACGCAATGGTTATCTCAAGAAACATCGAGGATAGAAAAAGAATATTCAAAAAGAACGTGGATAGTTAATAATGCCCAAAATACTATTCAAACGATCTTGCAAAATGCATCAAAACAAAATAGAGCTCTAACTGAACAAGAAATGGCTTCATTAACAAGGTCGTTTCAAGATTTATCAGTAACTTCAGGTAGGTCAATGAGCGATCTTGCCGAAAGCAGCGAAATGATTGGAGAAGCTTTAAGAGGCTTAGCAACTGACACAGGCTTAGCCTTCATGGAAGCTGCAGGTATGATTGATTCGGAAACAGCTGAAATGATCCGTTCCATGGATAATGCAGAAGACCGCACCAAAGCATTAGCTGAAGCCTTAGATGAATATGACCAGATTAAACCAGACCCTAAATTAGCTGAAGTTGAAACAAGTGGAGAAGAAGAACTCCAAAGAATTGTTGAATTGTTTGGGGCCGATTGGGCAAGTTTAACTGATGAAGAGAAAACAGCTCTAGTAAATGCAGAGGGCTATGATGAACTATCGGGTTTATTATACGAGTGGGGCATCTGGAAAGCTGACGGGAATATCGAAGCTAAAAAAGCAGCAGTCGAAACGGATGAAGCTTTAGCTAATTTCATTCCATTGTTTGAACAGACTGAATTATGGAACAATACACAGTTCTTGTCTAAATTAGCCTACATTGATACAAACGGTCCAGAAGCAAAAGAGCAAATTTTGGCTTTAGTATCTGAGTGGAGTGGTATTCCTTTAGAAGAAGTGAAATCTATGTTGATTGAATCTGAAACTAAAGGGGCTGAAGAATCTAAACAAAAAGTAGGAGAAGTTAAATCAGAAGTTGATAAGCTAAATGGTACTAAAGCAAAAACAGAAGTAAATGCTGACACCAAGGGCGCTTTAGAACAGTTGTTTGAAATTATTCAAGCCCATGAGTCAATTAATGATGGTGAGGTAAAAAAACTTATTGTTCAAGCTGAAAGTGAAGAAGCACAAAACAAATTAGCTGCTGTCATTGCGAAATGGGCTGGCATTAGCGAAGCAGAAGCTAAGCAATTACTTATCGATGCCCAAACTGAACTCGCTAATCAAAAACTTTCTGAGACTGAAAACAAGAAAAATAACTTAGCCACACCAACTAATATGACAGTTAGTGCCGACACATTAATTGCTGACGGAAGTTTAACAAATACTAAGGTTTTAGCTACTGAACTAGGAACTCTTAATCCTAATGTAAGTGTCAGTGCTACTGATAATGCTTCCCCAATTATTGGTGATGTAGCTTTAGGAGCATCTGATTTAGAAGATGCAGATCCTAATGTGTTTATTATGGCATCTGATAATACCAATGGTGTTATTACTGCTAAGAAAGAAGAAATAGACTCCATTCCTGACAGTAAAAGTACAAGCTTATCTGCTAGTATAGCTGGTGCATTAGCTGGTGCTGTTGGCGCTTTATCAATGCAAGCTTACAAGCAATCAATCGAAGAAATTCCGGATAACAAAACAACGACTATTTCCGTAAACGCGAATGGAATTAGTGAGACGTCAGCTAATATTAAAGATTACAACAAACATACCCAAGCTATGGTTGATAAGTCTGTTACAGCTACTACTGGAGCTCCAGGCTTACCAAGTGACACAAACAAGGTAAAAGAATGGAACGAAAAAGTAAAAGCAATGCGATCTAATTCTAGTAAGGCTACAACAAGTGCTCCTGGGTTACCTAAAGACACAAACCTAGTCGATAAATGGAATAATGTAGTAGCAAACATGAAATCTAATTCGAGTACGGCCACCACTAGTGTTCCGAATATTGTTGGCAATACTAATGCAGTACGTAATTGGATAAGTGCTTTAAATTCTACTTATAGCAAGACCTCCACTTTAACGACTTATGTTGACAAGGTATATCGAACTTTTGGACGACACGCTGAGGGTGGCCACATCGGATTGCATGCTGAAGGTGGCAACATTCAATGGGGTGGTATGTTTGCTAATGGTGGCAATGTTCCTAAAGGTTATATGGGGATTGTCGGGGAAGCTGGGCCCGAATTGTTTCATGTTACGAGATCAGGGGTTTCCATCACACCTTTAGCTTCTAGCGAGAAAATGCGAGGTGTGGAGGGAGCTATTGCTGAATACATGAAGAATAAGGGCGGAAACAACTCGACGAACATCAACGTTGAAGTGAGTGTAAGTGATATTGTCATTCGAGATGATCGTGACATTGACCAACTCGCTAAAGTAATTGGTCAGCAATTACATCGTGAGGTTTCAATGAATGCACTATTTAGAAAGGGGAGAACAACTTGATTAAATATAATAGTTTAATACTAAATGGGGAGTCGAGTGCTGGCTTCCCTTTTTATGTAGCTGTTGAAGAAGTTCCGGGTTTAGTAAGAGCCAATAAAAAAGACAAGCTTTTTAAAACAGATTACGCTAGCGGGGCAATAAAACAGTCTGTTGAAGCGTATGATACGATTTCTTTAAAGTTTATTTTTTATTTACATGATGTAAATAGAAATGAATTAAGGAAGTTCAAAAAATGGTTAAAAGACGAAGGTCGGTTAGTCCGATATGACGATCCTTTAATACACTACAATTATTTATCGGTCGAAATAACTTCTGAGGTTCTTGATGAGGTCAACGGCTATCAAGTAACGGCAGAATTCGAATGTGAGCCTTTTGAATATGAGGAAGAGGAAGAAATCGATATTACTAATCTGCAGTCTATAACCAATAGAACCAACGCTCCAATGTATCCAAAGCTAACGATTGTCGCTTCTTCATCATCACCTATGTACTTAAAAATAGGACCACATAAGATGAATTTTAAAAAGGGGTTAAATG
Source organism: Facklamia sp. P13069 (assembly GCF_050409405.1). Taxonomy (NCBI): domain Bacteria; kingdom Bacillati; phylum Bacillota; class Bacilli; order Lactobacillales; family Aerococcaceae; genus Facklamia; species Facklamia sp. P13069. The sequence goes on from NZ_JBNUPN010000019.1 coordinate 35,135, forward strand.
GTACCTATGAGATTGAATGTAAACATAATTATCAGAACATTAAAAACATAAGAACTGGCAAACTAGAAAACGATTTGGCTACAGGTCCATTTTTTGAAATACCTAAAGATGGTAGTTGGCCAATTGAAAAGAGTTCTGGCTTTCAAAGTATCAAAATGTTAACTAGGTGGGGGTGGAGATAATTGCAATTAATGTTGTATGACAAAAGGCAAACCGATTTTTCAATGAATGGTGATCCTATCCACCATGTTTATGATGCGCATGTAATAAGAGATGAAGGTTTTTATTTAAAGTTCAAACTCTTATTAGACAAGAATAAGGACTATCAAAAAATTAAAGAAGAAATGATTATCGGCGCTAAAACACCCGACGGAATAAATCAGTTCAGAGTGTTTGATATAACACCTAAAACAGATCATGTCGAGATAGTAGCCTTACACCTTTTTTATTTCTTGGACTTTAGAAAAATAAAATCATTTAGTTTAAATAAAGCAACTGGTAAAGAAGCTATTTTAGTTTTTAAAAATAACTTTGTATCGAATATTACTCCATATACCTTTGATTCAAGCGTTATTGAAGAACATGATTTCACAACAGATACTCAATCTACTAATGATGGTTATTACAACGCTTTAGAGATAATTAATCGAATTGGAAAGAGGTGGGATAGCGAATTCTTATTAAATGGCTTTGATGTTCGAATGATCAAGCGTTTGGGAAAGAAAACAAATGCACTTCTTTCTGAAAAGAAAAACATAAGTGAATTTGAGTCTAAAGAAACAATTAGCGGCTTAGTTACTCGTATTCATGCACACTCAACATGGACTCTTGATCGTGAAGATGAGGGATATGTGGAGGATGGTAATAATGAACGATCACTTAATGTAGTTGTGGATAGTCCATTAATTAATGAATACTCTCAAATATATGAGGAAGAATTTACTAATAATGATTTGCGAACCAAAGGGGAACTAATCAATTGGGCGAAGTTGAAGTATTCAACCGACCACATAGACAAGCCCAAAAGATCTATTGAATTAAAAACAAATATTATTGACGGGACTGAAATTAATTACGGTGACGACTTAGTTCTTAAATATTTAATACACGATATTGACGAAGTCATTCGCTGTGTGGGTTATGACTATGATCCTGTTGGTGAAGAATATTATTCTGTCGAATTAGGAGATTGGAGACAGAACTTTGGATCAGCCATCAATAATAGTGTAGCTGATGTTTCTGAAAAACAGAAAAGTCAATTAGAACGTTTATCTAAAGAAGTGCAGATTGTACAAATGGCTGCTAATGGAATAAACAGAGTTGCTTCTGGACCCAATCCCGTACCTAATCCTATCACTGGAGATATTTGGCTCTACTATGAATTAGATAGACCTAGTGAAGTTGAAATGCGTATATTTAATAGCGAAAATGGATTGTGGGAAAGACAAGATATAACCAGCGAAGAAGTTGAATTAAAATTCCAACAACTCGACCAACAATCTAAAAAATTCAATGATCAATTACAAAAAG
>NZ_JBNUPN010000020.1:0-35636 GCF_050409405.1 Facklamia sp. P13069
TCCTATCCTTTTCATCATTTATTATAGTGGATAGTGGGACATTTTGATTTGTGTTTTCTTGAGACATTATCATTTACGTTTAACATTACTGAGTAAAATTGATTAAAAAAACTTGCTAATCTTTTATTAATCGGTATAATAAAAAGAGTGTAAAATAATGCAGCATAGAAAAAGAAAGCGCGTCAACAGTTAGTAACGTCAACGTTAATGAGTAACCACGGCTGCACAAGGTGAAAAACTAACTGCACGCATTCGATTTTCTAACCACTTATTTTACTCCAATACATATTTTATGGAGGAATTTTAATGTCACGTTATACAGGACCCTCATGGAAACAATCTCGTCGTTTAGGAATTTCATTAACTGAAACTGGTAAGGAGTTATCAAAACGTCCGTTCCCACCAGGACAACACGGTAATCAACGTAAAAAATTATCAGAATATGCTTTACAAAAAAATGAAAAGCAAAAATTACGCTTTATGTATGGATTAAATGAACGTCAATTCCGCACTTTATTTAATCGCGCTGGCAAAATCTCCGAAGGTAAACATGGTGAAAACTTCATGGTTATGTTAGAGCGTCGTTTAGATAACTTAGTTTATCGATTGGGTTTAGCTACTACTCGTCGTCAAGCACGTCAACTAGTAAACCACGGCCATATTACTGTTGATGGCAAGCGTGTAGATATCCCGTCATATATTGTTGAACCAGGACAAGTAATTAGTGTTCGTGAACGCTCACGTAATTTAGCTATCATCAAGGAAGCATTAGAAACAACAGTTACTCGTTTAGAGTTTGTGAACTTTGATGCTGATAAATTAGAAGGTAGCTTAGTTCGTTTACCATTACGTAGCGAATTAAATGCTGAAATTGATGAAGCCCTAGTCGTAGAATACTACAATAAATTAGGCTAAATCTTAAAGAGATTGTTACATAAGATTGGGAGCTTTCCCAATCTTATTTTTTTCCATTAGAGCCTAAGGAAGTTTTTTATTGAACAATGCCTTTAAAAGAAAGCCTTCAAATGTTATAATGTATGGTGATTATTTATGCAAAAGGCCAATAGGCAGGGGATTAGAAATAAGTAGAGGAGCGAAAAGGAATGAGTATTAAATTCACGGACATCCTGTTCTTGATCATTGTAGCAATACTCTTAATCTATGGATTAATTTATTATTTCCGTACACAGAGAAAGAAAGAAATTAAAGATTTGGAACAACGTAAAGATGAAATGATGTCTATTTCTGTTGCTGACCAGCTCTTTACTTTGAAGAATATGAATCTATCTGGTCAAACAAAAAGAAAATATGAAAGTTTAGTGGCTACTTGGCAAACCATTACCAACTTTCAATTTACTGAAATAGAAGCCGCTTTGGTAGGTTCTGAACAATTTGTAGAACAAATGAATCTAGTGAGAGCAAAAAACGCACTAAATCAAGCACGTGAAATTCTTGATGAAACAGAAATTCAAGTTCATCAATTGCACCAGGAATTAACAGAATTATTGGCAACAGAGGATGAAAATCAAGAACGTTATGAAGCCTTACTTGAACGTTATCAAACTGCTCGCAAAAGTGTCATGAATCATTCTTTTGATTATGGGCCAGCGATTGAAACGCTTGAAAAAAACCTTCAATATTTAGAGTTGAACTTCACTAAATATAATGAACTAACTGCTAACGGTGATCATCTAGATGCTCAAGATATGCTAGATAACTTAGAGGCTGACTTATCGTCATTTGAAGAAATCTTACAAAAGATTCCAAGTATGTACGATAAGATTCAAAGTGAATATGAAGATTCACTTGAAGATATTAGAGATGGCTACGAAAAAATGGTGGCTAGTCGCTTTAACTTTGATAATATTAATGTTTTAGAAGAAATTGATAAAATTCAAGAGCAGTTAAACCAAGCCAAAAACGAGATTAAAAATGCTGATTTAGCTGACGCTAAAACCTTAATGGACAAAGCAGAGCGTGAAATTAATTCCTTATACGATCAGTTAGAATCAGAAATTATGGCTAAAGAATATGTGAATAGTCACCTTCATCAATTGAAGGGACGAATTGAAGCAGTAACTGAAAACAATCGTTATGCAGGAATAGAAGTCGATCGGATCTCTCAATCTTACATCTTACATAATAATGAATTAGACCAAGTCAATGACTTAACCGAAAGAATTCGCTTAGAGTATCAAAAATTCAAAGATATGGAAGTTGATATTGAACAAAATCATGCCGTATTTACTCAAATAGAAAGCAAAATGCGTAAAATCGAGCGTTCTATTGAAGAAATAGCAGATGAACAAAATCAGTTAGTAAAATCGATAGCTGGCTTAACCAGTCGAGAGAAAGAAGCTAAATCAAATCTTGATTTATATGAATTAGACCTTAGAAATATGAAGCGTAAGTTAGAAAAAAACCATTTGCCTGGCTTACATGATAGCTATTATGAATTGTTTTATAAGGTAACTGATCATATTGAGAACCTCTCTCAACAACTCAATCGTGTCCGAGTGGATATGAATCAAATTGATGAGATGGAAGGTAATTTAGAACAAGGTTTAGATGAATTGGAGGCAATGACTGAAGAAACCATCGATTCAGCCATGCTCACCGAATATATGATTCAACATTCCAATCGTTTTCGCTACGATTACCCAGAGGTAGACCAAGCAATTAAAGAAGCGCAATACTACTTCCACCAAGAATTCCGTTACCGTGAAGCTTTGGCAACCATTGAAAAAGTCCTTCGTCAAGTCGATCCAGATGCACCGACGCAAGTTCGAAGGATGTATCATCAAGAAAAACAAATCCGATTTTATTAAAAGTAAAGTCCGAATAGATTCCTTGGTTTTGGGATCTGTTCGGTTTTTTCTTGAGTCAATTGTCGTTACTAAATAGAAGTAAGAAAGGATTACAGATGTTATATTTTGATCATGCCGCAACCACTCCAGCTCGTGCTACTGTTTTAGACACCTACAATCAAGTAGCTCAAAAATATTTTGCTAACCCTTCAAGTGCCCACAAATTAGGTCAAGAGGCCAATAGTCTGTTGAATAATGCTCGGCAACAAATTGCAGACTTATTACTTTTTAAAAGCAATGAAATCTTTTGTACCTCATCAGGGACTGAATCTAACAATTGGACACTTCAAAGTCTATTATCAGCTCACGCTAAGCTTCATCCTAATAGGCGACAAATTATCCTATCAGCTATTGAGCACCCTTCTATTCGCTCGCAAATTGACCACTTAAAAACAAGAGGCTTTGAAGTAATCCTAGCACCGGTGGATCATAATGGTCAATTGGATTTAAACAGCTTTGAAAATCTACTGAGTGATCAAGTATTACTTGTTTCTACTATGTTAGTCAATAATGAGGTAGGATCTTTTTTACCAGTTGAACCATTGGCACAAAAATTAGAAAACTATCCACAAATCCTTTGGCATGTTGACGCTGTTCAAGCCATAACTTGTAGGATGAAAGCTATGCATCATAGTAGAATTGATTTATTAACTCTTTCTAGCCATAAATTTCACTCGGTAAGAGGGGTGGGACTCTTAGCCATTCGCCAACGTGTTACGAAAGCACCTTTATTATTTGGAGGCGGTCAAGAGTTTGGTATGCGCTCTTCTACTGAAAACCTACCAGCGATTGTAGCAACGGCCAAAGCTTTAAGATTAGCTTGGGAAAACCAAGCAGAAAGTATCAAACACATAAATCATTATCGCACTCAAATAACTCAAGCACTTAAAAAAATGAATTGGCAAGTCTTTGGTGGTAGCCAGGAGCAAGTGAGTCCACATATTATCTGTGCGGCCTTTCCAGGTGTGCCAGGCGAGGTATTACTTCAAGCTTTTTCCAATGCTGATATCATGATTTCGACAACTTCTGCTTGCTCAAGTCGTAAGAAAAATGACCATCATACCCTTAAAGCGATGGGCGTTGATAACAATTTAGCTAATTCTTCAATAAGAATTTCTTTATCGCAGACAACCAGCCAAGCAGAAGTAGATCAATTAATTAAACCAATCCATGAGATTTCAACAAAGTTTAAGCAAGATTTGAAAGGAGCCTAAAAGATTGAAAGAGATGTTAATTCACTATGGGGAGCTCTCAACAAAAGGGCGTAACCGTAAAATGTTTCAAAATAAAATTGCTGAGCATATACGCTATAAAACCAAACATTTAGAGAAAATTAAAATTCATGCACATCATGATTTCATGCATCTTTATTGGCACGAAACAGCTTACGATGAACTGATTGAAATCATTAAAACAATTCCAGGAATTCAAAGGTTTGAACCTGTTTTTCCTGTTGAAAAGGATCTTCAAGAAATTGGAAAAAAAGCCCTTGAACTTTTTGCTGAGTTAAATGTTCAACCGGGAGATAGCTTTAAAGTAATTGCTAAGCGATCGGATAAGAACTTTGAGCATGATAGTATTGCCATTCAAAGAGAAATAGGGAGCATCATTCTGCAAGCCCATCCGGAATTAACGGTTGATCTGAGAAAAGCTAAACACAAAGTGGTCATATCCATCCATCAAGATATAGCCTATCTTAGTTTAAAAAATTATCCAGGTATGGGTGGCTTACCTTATGGTTCAAGTGGGAAAGGCTTATTAATGCTTTCGGGTGGTTTTGATTCACCGATTGCTGGTTATCAAATGATAAAAAGGGGAATGAAGTTGGAAATGGTTCATTTTGCCAGTCCACCTTATACTTCTTTACAAGCGCTTGAAAAAGCTAAACGATTAACAGCAGTTCTCGCTCAGTACGCCACTGCGATTACTTTTCACGAGGTTCCTTTTGCTCATATTCAGTTGGCGATTCGAGAACATGTTCCCGACAATTTATCCATGACTATTATGCGTCGGATCATGTTACGCCTAATGGATGCTTTGTTAAAAGAGCATAAAGCCCGAGCAATTGTTAATGGGGAGTCGCTAGGTCAAGTTGCCTCACAAACTTTACAATCGATGCAAGTGATTAATGAAGTGACCCATTCTTTAATATTAAGACCTTTAATTGCAGTTGATAAAAATGATATAATAGCAATGGCTGAAACCATTGGAACTTACGATATTTCTAATGAGCCCTATGAAGATTGCTGTACGGTCTTTGCACCAAAGTCACCTTGGACTAAGCCTAGACTTCATACTGTTAAAGAGTATGAGGCGCTCTTACCAATTGACCAACTAGTGAAAGAAGCCTTGGAAAATATCAAGACAAGTGAAATCACTGCTAGTTATCAAAGCGAAGCGGCTACAGCCTTCAATGATTTATTATAAGTTGTTGTCGCAAGAATTCATTAAGAAAGAGGAGTAATTATGACAGAAATTAAAACAATCAATACAAAAAAAGCCCCAGCAGCAATTGGACCATACTCTCAAGCAAAACAAGTAGGAGAGCTACTTTTCTGTTCAGGTCAAATCCCAATCAATCCAGCCTCAGGAGAAATAGAAGCAAAAGAAATAACAAATCAAACAAAGCAAGTAATTGCTAATATCGATGCTCTACTAAATGCAGCAGGATACTCTGCAGAAAATGTTGTAAAAACCACATGTTTCTTGGCAGATATGGGTGATTTCGCCGTTTTTAATGAAATTTATGCTGAATATTTCACATCCAAACCAGCTCGTTCAGCAGTGGCTGTTAAGACCTTACCTAAGAATGTGTTAGTAGAAATTGAAGTAATCGCTAGTTTATAATTTATAAGATATTAAAAAGAGCTGTCTAACGACTGATGTAAGTGGTTGTTGACGGTTCTTTTTTAAAATTTAAAGGAGATTGAAAATAATGATCGAAAATCAGATCAAAGAATTTGCTCAAATCATTCAGAAAAGTCGCAAGATTGTCTTTTTTGGTGGAGCCGGTGTTTCAACCGCATCTGGTATTCCAGATTTTCGTTCTGCAGATGGTTTGTTTATGCAAGAAACCAATTACCAATACTCAGCGGAAGAAATAATCTCGCATTCCTTCTATAAACAACATCCTCAAATCTTTTTTGAATACTATTTTGAGCATTTAGTCTATCCAGAAATACAACCCAATTTGGCTCATTTTTTTCTAAAAGAATTAGAAAACAAAGGAAAAGAAGTGACAGTTGTCACCCAAAATATCGATGGCCTCCATCAAAAGGCTGGTTCAAGTCGAGTCTTAGAACTTCATGGGTCTGTTTTAAATAATTATTGTACGCAATGTGGTAGCTACTATGCTCTGGATCAATTAGAAAAAGATGCTCAGGGCATTCCACGCTGTCCTAAAGATCAAGCGATTATTAAGCCGGACGTGGTGTTATATGAAGAAAGCTTGAATGAAGAGACCATTAATCAATCAATCCAAGCCATTAGTCAAGCAGACCTCATGATTATCGCAGGAACTTCCTTAAATGTTTATCCGGCCGCTTCATTTATTCATTATTTTAGAGGAGATTCTCAAGTAATCATTAATCAGACACCAATTCTAATTAGCAAGCCCAATGCTTTGATTTTTGAAGATAAAATTGAGGCAGTTTTTCAGTTAGTGAAAGATTATTTAGCAAATAATGATTAAATGGCGAAGGCCTTGTTCAAAGCTGTAAAGAATGATAAAATAAGTCCAACTTAAATTTTAATTTGACTAAGAAGAGAAGAGTAATTCATCACCACCCAGAGAGGAAACCTTGCGCTGAAAGTTTCTCGATGAATGAAGGTAGCTTGGAGTCATAAGACATGAGAAATCAACAATAGTGTCTTACGGAGTCTGCTCCGTTAACAAGAAAGAGTGATTAAGTAACTTTTTTACTTGATTAAATTTAGGTGGTACCACGTAATTGACGTCCTATGCAAAGCATAGGATTTTTTTTATGAAAATGAATTAAGGAAGGTGTAACGATGGTAGAAAATACGAAGCAAATGCCAAGTAAGTATCAACCTCAGACGGTTGAAGCAGGTAAATATCAAAAATGGATAGAACAAGGTGTATTTAAGCCTTCAGGAGATTCTAAAGCAGAGCCATATTCAATTGTAATTCCACCCCCTAACGTAACGGGTAAATTACATTTAGGTCACGCTTGGGATGTGACTTTGCAGGATATGATTATCCGTTCTAAAAGAATGCAAGGCTATGATACTTTATGGTTACCTGGTATGGACCATGCTGGAATTGCGACTCAAGCTAAAGTGGAAGAGCGTTTAGCAGAAGATGAAAACTTAAGTCGTCATGATTTAGGGCGGGAGAAATTCCTAGAAAAAACTTGGTCTTGGAAGGAAGAATATGCAACCATTATCCGCCAGCAATGGGGGAAAATGGGTATTTCAGTCGATTATGCGCGTGAACGTTTTACACTGGATGACGGTTTAAACAAAGCAGTTAATAAAGTCTTTGTTAAGCTTTATGAAAAAGGACTTATCTATCGGGGAGAATATATTATTAACTGGGATCCAAAAGCCCAAACGGCTCTATCCGATATTGAAGTGATCCATAAAGATGTACCAGGTGCTTTTTATCATGTTAATTATCCAATGGTTGGTAGTGATGAAGTGGTTCAAATTGCCACCACCCGTCCTGAAACACTTTTAGGCGACACAGCGATTGCTGTACACCCTGCTGATGAGCGTTATCAACATTTGATCGGTAAAAAAGTACTCTTACCATTAATGAATCGTGAAATTCCTGTCGTAGCAGATGAGTATGTGGATCGAGAATTTGGTACAGGTGTAGTGAAGATTACCCCAGCTCATGACCCGAATGACTTTGAAGTCGGTAACCGTCATCATCTACCACGAATGAATGTGATGAAAAAAGATGGCACTATTAACGAATTAGGTGGAAAATATGCAGGCATGGATCGCTTCGATGCACGCAAGCAAATTGTAAAAGATTTAAAAGAGCAAGGCTACTTAGTTAAGATTGAAGAACATACGCATTCAGTGGGCCATTCTGAGCGTTCTGGGGCGGTCGTAGAGCCTTATCTATCTACTCAGTGGTTTGTCAAGATGAAACCTTTAGCCCAGCAAGCTTTGGCTAATCAAGCAACCGATCAAGCAGTTGAATTTTACCCACCACGCTTTAATCAAACTTTCCAAACTTGGATGGAAAATGTTCATGATTGGGTGATCTCACGTCAACTTTGGTGGGGACATCAAATTCCAGCCTGGTACCATAAAGAAACAGGTGAAGTTTATGTTGGCGAACAAGCCCCCAGTGATGAAGAAAATTGGTTAAGAGATCCGGATGTTTTAGATACATGGTTCTCATCTGCCTTGTGGCCATTTTCAACCATGGGTTGGCCAGAAGAAGGTCACGATTATCGTCGCTACTTCCCAACCAGTACCCTAGTGACCGGTTATGATATTATTTTCTTCTGGGTGTCGCGTATGATTTTCCAATCTTTAGAGTTTACGGGTAAACGACCTTTCCAAAATGTTTTAATTCATGGATTAATCCGTGATAGCCAGGGGCGTAAGATGTCAAAATCGCTAGGCAATGGAATTGATCCAATGGACGTTATTGATGAATATGGGGTGGATTCCCTTCGTTGGTTCTTAGCCACAGGGTCGACTCCCGGACAAGATATTCGTTACTCCACTGAAAAGATGGGAGCAGCTTGGAACTTTATTAATAAAATCTGGAATGCTTCACGTTATGTATTAATGAATGTGGGTGATTTAACCATTGAAAATTTAGAAATCAAGCAAGATTTGACACTTGCCGATCAGTGGATTCTTTCCCGTTTACAAACAACAATTGAAGAAGTAAGCCGTTTATTTGAACGCTTTGAATTTGGAGAAGCAGGTAGGGTCTTATATCATTTCATTTGGGATGATTACTGTGACTGGTATATCGAAATGACTAAAGAACAGTTGCAAGATCAAGAACATGATCATTTTGCCACTAAATCAGTTCTTGTTTATGTTTTGGACCAATTCTTACGTCTATTACATCCAATTATGCCCTTTGTAACTGAAGAAATTTGGCAGCAAATTGCTCCACAAGCTGCATCAATCGTTACAGCAGCTTATCCAACCGTTAAAGAAGAATACAAAAACGATATTGCTGAAAAACAAATGCAGGAATTGATTGAAGTCATTACAGCGGTGCGTCAAATCAGAAATGAAATGAACACACCATTATCTAAAGCTTTAAAAATGATTATTAAAGTTCAAGATAAGGGTATTGAAGAAAGTTTAGAAAGTAACCGGGCATACATTAATCGTTTCTGTCATACAGACCACTTAGAAATTGCCGCTAATCCTGAAATAGAAGGAGAAATGGTTACACAGACACTTTCATTTGCACAAATTTTCATCCCATTAGCTGGATTAGTCAAAATAGAGGATGAGATTAAGCGCTTGGAGCAAGAAGTCACTAAGTTAGAAAAAGAAGTCGAACGTCTAGTGAAGAAACTTTCGAATGAAGGATTTGTTGCTAAAGCACCTGCTCAAGTAGTTGAAGGTGAACGCACTAAATTAGCTGAATATGAACAAAGGTTAAAAGCAGTGCAAGAAAGAATTGAAGAATTAAAACCATTAATCTAAAAAGTTAGAAAAAGAGGAATCAAAATGACGTTTACAAATGTTGATGAGGCGACTCATTGGTTGTTAAACCAAATCAATCCTATCCCAAGACCTGATATGACTAAAATGTATCAAGCTTTGGAATATGTGGGAAATCCTCACAAAGATTTACCAATTATCCATATCACCGGGACTAATGGTAAAGGATCAACGGTAGCTTATTTAAGAGATTTACTGTCGAGCCAGGGCTATAAAGTAGGATCTTTCACCTCGCCACATATTGAGCGGTTTAATGAGAGAATTACTTTTGATGGTCAACAAATTAGTGACGAAGCGCTCATTCGTTTAACCAATCAATTGGTTGAATTAAATGATTACATGGAAGCCTACTCTCCTTATGGTCGTTTAATATATTTTGAACTATTTACTATTATGATGTGCTTATATTTTCAAGAAAAAAAACCGGATGTTTGCTTGATCGAAGCAGGAATCGGAGGCATGTCGGATTGTACTAATGTTTTAGACGGAGAGATTGCCGTTGTTACTTCTATTGGTATGGATCACGCGGATATGTTAGGAGACACCTTAGAGTCCGTTGCTCTTGAAAAAGCGGGCATCATCAAGCCGCAAAAAGAGGTTGTCACAGGACTTATTCAAAAAAGTCCTCTAAGCATTATTGATAAATGGGCAAATGCTCGCACAGCTGTCCACCACTCTTATGACCAAACTTTCGGTGTCAAAAATATTATCAAGTTAAGCCCTTTTAAAACTCAATTCCAATTTTGGACTGACAGTCAAGCAATTCCACAAGAAGCTTTTGAAATAAATATGGTGGGAGATCATCAGGTGAGAAATGCGGCCGTTTCTTTGCAAGTATTTATTTCATGGATGGCTCACCAAAAGCAAACGATTGATTGGCCCAAAGCGAGAGAGGCTTTGCAAAAGACAAAATGGATTGGTCGATTAGAAAAGATTTTTGAAAATCCATACATCTTTTTAGATGGGGCGCATAATATGGAAGGGCTGACCGCACTGAAAAGTGTGGTAGATGAGAATTTTTCTGCTTTCGAGATCACCATTATTTATGGAGGTTTAAAGAAGAAAAATCAAGCAGAACAAGTTCCTTTATTGTTGAATTTTCATGCCGAAAAAGTTTATTTGACTTCCTTCCACCATTTCGAAGCTATGAAAGAAAAAGATTTTGCAGAAGTTTTACAAGCCGAATCAATTGTCAATCGTCATAAAGCCCATTACGTTGATGATTGGAAAAGTTGGATGAATGATTATCAATTAAATAATCAAAATAATAAGCAGGCCCTCTTATTAATAACGGGCTCTCTATACTTTGTCTCAGAAGCTAGAGCCTATCTCTTAGCTCACCAAATGATTTAACTTATTGAATAATAGCGAGCACTTTTCCTCCTTACTTCTTGTATTTATTGATACTAGCAGTAAGGGGGAATTCTTTTGTCATCGAATAACTCTTGTATCCGTCAAATGACCCAGCAAGACCAGCCGCGCGAACGTCTCAGACAATACGGTGCTAAAAATTTATCCAATCATGAATTGTTGGCTATTCTCCTTAGAACAGGAAGCAAAAAAGAAAATGTCTTAAACTTAGCCATTCGTTTGCTTAGTCATTTTGAACCACTCAACACTTTAAAAATTGCCTCACTTAGTGAACTCCAATCGATTAAAGGAATTGGTCCTGCTAAAGCAGTTGAGATAAAAGCAGCGATTGAGTTTGGGAGTAGAGTGCAAGATGCCCAATTTAAAAAACAGGGCGTTCTAACTTCAACTTCTCAAGCAGGGCAATGGTTGATTAAAGAGATGGGAGACCTTCATCAAGAACATTTAGTCGCTCTTTTTCTAAATAGTAAGAATGAAATTATCAAAAAACAAACCATCTTTATCGGTTCGGTCAATAGTTCGGTAGCTTGCCCAAGAGAAATTTTTAAAGAAGCGGTAAAATATCCAACTGCAAGGCTAATTATTGCTCACAACCATCCTTCTGGTAATCCAGATCCTTCACAGGCAGATTTGCTATTTACCAAGCGAATGATAGCGTGTGGGGAGATGATGGGGATTGAACTTTTGGATCATTTGATTATTGGAAACGATTGCTATTTGAGTTTGCGTGAAGCGAGTGATTGTTTTATTTAGTTATCTTTAAATGCTAAATGATAAAATACTTGAAAACTATTGAAATAGAATAGCCAGCTATGTTAGAATTTAGATATGTTTTTGTAAGGGGTATCATAGTTTGGGAATTCCACTTCGTACCAAGAGCAAGAATATAATTAATACAGGTGCTTAGGCACGAGGAGGATATTTGTAAATGGAACAAGGTACAGTAAAATGGTTTAACGAATCTAAAGGTTTTGGCTTTATCGAACGTGAGGGTGACTCAGACGTATTTGTACACTTCTCAGCCATCCAAGGTGAAGGCTTCAAAACTTTAGCAGAAGGACAAGCAGTTCAATTCGAAGTTGAGGAAGGCGCTCGTGGACCTCAAGCAGTTAATGTTGAAAAATTAGCCTAGACTTTCGACCAATCTAATCTATCGAATCAAAAAATACCGTAAGGGAACTAAACAACCTTGCGGTATTTTTTGATAGCTATAATCGTGCTCAAGCAGTTGTTTAAAAACCAAATGAAATTTCCAAAATTTAAAATTCAGTTGAGCAAAGAAAGGGTTCGCTAGTTTTTAAACTTTTTTTTTGCTATAATTTACAAAGTTATTGCTATTATTTGAAAGGCGGATGAATGCATGGGGATTTTTGGCAAACAGCAAATTGGAATTGACTTAGGCACTTCAACAACCATCATTTACATTGCACGAAAGGGTATTGCATTGCGCCAACCCTCTATAGTAGCAATTGACAAAGAATCAGGAGAAGTTGTTGCCTATGGAAAAGAAGCATCGAAACTAGTTGGAAGAACGTCAAACCGTTATGAAATGATTTACCCCATTCGTAAGGGCGTTATCGCTAACTTCTCAATGACCAAAATGATGTTGGGCCATTTTATTACTCAAGCCTTACGTCATTCCTTCTCAAAACCAGAAGTTGTCATTAGTTCGCCAAGCCAAATTTCTAAAGTAGAAAGAAAGGCACTAATTGATGCAATCAAATCATTAGGAATCAACCGAGCAATGATTGTTGAGGAGGCTTTTGTAGCAGCTCTAGGAGCGAATTTAGCAATTGAAGAAGCAAGAGGAAAAATGATTGTGGATATCGGTGGAGGTACTACCGACATCGCCACTTTATCATATGGCGAGATTGTAGATTCCTTAACGCTTAGTGCAGCCAGTAATAATATGAATGAAGAAATTCAATCTCAAGTTCGCCAAGAACACAATTTAATTATAGGAAATTATACGGCAGAGACTTTAAAAATAGTGATAGGGGAAGCCTTGTATGATCCTAAAGAAGAAAATGATCATTTAATTGTAAAAGGTAGAGATGTTATAACCGGCGTGCCCAATGAAGCCAAAGTATCCACTCAGACAGTTGCAAAAGCAATTGATGTAGTAATTCATCAAATTATTTTAGGAATAAAACAGGTGTTAGAATTAACCCCCCCTGAATTATCTGCAGACATCATGGAAACAGGTATTATTTTGACTGGTGGCGGGTCTTTACTTAAACATCTACCAGAACGAATTGAAAAAGAATTAGGTCTTTCTGTACGAAGAGCCGATTTACCCATCGACTGTGTCGCTATGGGTGCAGGACGTATGTTTAATGAGTTGGATCGTCAATCATCAGCGATTGAGCGGAGTTTAAGATAATTGTTTACTAGTAGAAAGAAGGCAAAATATGCTTAATAATAAGAAGTTAATTGGAATTCTTCTGGGTGGGATTGTCATTAGCAGTTTAATCGCTTATTCTCTTTTCAATGGAACGAATAATGTAGTCAAAACAGCTGTTAATGAAACAATCTCCTGGACCGGTAGAGTTTTTTCTGAACCAGTAAGCATGGTGGTTCAGTTTGTGAATTCTGTGGACGATTTAGTCAATACTTTTGAAGAAAATGAAGCACTCAAATCAAAAATTGATAAATCTTATGAAATGCAAGTGCGTATTGCCGATTTGGAGACTGAAAATGAAAAATTACGACAAGAACTTGACTTGTCAGAAACTCTTTCTAAATTCACCAGTATTCATGGTACTGTTATTTCAAGAAATCCTGATCAATGGACAGAAACCCTTATTATCAATTTAGGCTCCAAACAGGGTATGGAAGAAAATATGGCTGTTATGGCTGGAAACGGTCTGATTGGACGTATTATAGAGGTATATCCTTCATCTTCTAAGGTTCTTTTATTAACTAGCAACCAATCAAAAGACGGTATGGTATCGGCTCGTGTTCAAACGGATAAAGATGGATCTTCTGCAATTGGTGTGATCAGTGACTATGACCCGAAGGATAAAGAATTCATCATGACTCAAGTTTTGCCAGATGCTAAAGTAAAAGCGGGAGATATGGTCATTACTTCTGGTTTAGGGGGGGTAATACCAGCCTCGCTCTTTGTTGGAGAAGTTACCCAAACAGAAATGGATGCCCAAGGATTATTCCAAACGGTAAGAGTAAAACCGGCTGGAGAGATGACTGATATTCGATTTGTAACAGTGATCTTACGTGAAGGAGCTCAGCAAGATGAATAATTTTTCGACTAAATTTGGCTATCAAAGAGAAAGAAACATTGTGGGTATTGTTCCACTTGTCTTACTCTTTGCCTTAGTAATCGATTCAGCCCTGCCCTCTATCTTTCCCACAGCCTTTTTAGGAAATGAACAAATCATTGTTTCACATCTACTGCTCTATTTTATTGTAACCTTTTCCTTTTATTTACGTAATACTTCAATTATGATCTATGCTTTCTTTATAGGGTTAATAGCAGATGCTTATAATTCAACCATTTTAGGCCTATACGCCATTCTTTATTTTCTCATCGCATATTTTATTCTTTCAATCAGGCGTCACTTTCCACGCAACGCTATTATCCATATGATGTTATTTATCGTTTCAATAACTATTATTGATTTCGTTGTTTATCTTTTCTATCAACAAGTAGGACTAAGTAGGCTTCTTTTTGAAGACTATGTTGTGATGCGTTTAGGACCAACTCTAATCTTTAATATGGCCTTAACCTTTTTCATGTATCTTCCTAATCGGTTGCTTGTGCGTTGGTTAGGTTATGATGATCATATTATCTTTTAAAAGAAGATTGGGAACTATTTCCCGGTTTTTTTATGCATTTGAAATAAAATGTTATAATTAAGAGAATAAAACAACAAAAGAGGAGGAATTATTATGGCGATCAATCACTCTTTATTAAAAGATGATTTATATCAAGCGGTAAATGGGGAATGGCTAGAAGAAGCGGTGATTCCTTCAGACAAACCAGCTACAGGTGGATTTATGTCATTAGCCGAGAAAGTTGAAGAAGTTTGTTTGAAGGATATCAACGCGTTAGTTGAAGGCAAACTAACTACTACGGATCCTTTAATGTTAGAGTTTATCAAGCTTTATAAAAAAGCACTTGATTTTGAATATCAAGAGAAAGACAATTTGGCAGAAGCTAAAGATTTTTTAAATAGTATCCTTTCACAAGCAGATTATCAAGCTATTACAGCTAAAATGGTAGAACTATTAAACTATAAATTACCTTCGTTAATTAACTTATCCGTTGAACCAGACATGAAAAATGCGGAACAAAATTGCCTTTATATGGATGTCCCAAGGTTAATTTTGCCAGACACTCCATATTACGATGAAGAAAATGAAAAAGGACAATTTCTTTTGAACATATACCAAAAACAAAGCGAAGAATTATTAATAAGTCTTGGTTATAATAAGGACCAAAGTCAACAATGGGTAAAAAACTGTATAGAATTTGATCGTAAATTAGCTAGCTATCAGAAAACGCAAGAAGAATTAGCGGACTATACCCAAAATTATAATGCACGATCCATTGCTGAAGTGAAAGATTATTGTCAAGAAATTGCAATTGATTCTTTTATTAAGCAGATTATCAAAGAAGTGCCAGAAAAAATTATTGTTACTCAACCTTCTTTTTTTGAACATCTAGATGAAATTGTTCAGTCGGATAATATTGAACTTCTTAAATCTTGGATAATAGTAAGCACAATTAATGACCTATCCGGAGTGTTAGGTGAAGATTTTCGTTTAAAAGGCAGTGAGTTTTCATTGGCTCTATCGGGAACGCCTGAACCGATGAAAGCGAAAAAATTTTATTTTTACCTAGTAAGGGATCTGTTTGATCAAGTGATAGGCACCTATTATGGCAAAAAATATCTAGGATTCGAAGCTCGTAGGGATATAGAGAGCATGGTCAAAGCGATGATTGAAGTTTACAAAAAAAGATTGGAAAAGAACCAATGGTTAAGTGATGAAACCATTCAATTAGCAATTAGAAAGTTAGAAAAATTTAACTATCTAATTGGCTTTCCAAACGACTATCCAGAATATTATAAAGACTTAAAAGTGAATGCAGAGAGCTCTCTTTTTAAAAATTGTTTATCGTTAAAGAGGATTCATCAAAAGGACCATTTTTCACAATACAAGCAAGCGGTGGACCGAGATAAATGGTTGATGCCAGCAGATAGAGTGAACGCCTATTACAATCCCACTTTAAACAATATTTGTTTCCCAGCCGCTATTTTACAAGCTCCTTTCTATAGTCTGGATCAATCAAGAGCGGCGAATTATGGAGGAATTGGAGCTGTCATAGCTCATGAGATTTCGCATGCTTTCGATAATAATGGCGCTAAAATTGATGAAAATGGTAACTTGAATAACTGGTGGGCTGAGCAAGACTTTGAAGCTTTTAACCAAAAAGCTCAAGCGATGGTTGATCAATGGGATGGTATGCCGTTTGGCCAAGGGAAAGTAAATGGCAAGTTAACCGTTTCTGAAAACATTGCAGATGGAGGTGGTTTGACAGCTGCATTAAATGCCTTAAAAAATGAAGGAGAAACAGATTATAAGGAGTTCTTTATCAATTGGGCCCGTATTTGGTGTCAAAAAGCGCGTCCAGAGTATGAATTAATGTTGCTTCAAGTAGATGTTCATGCACCGGCAGAATTACGCGCCAATGTCCAAGTGAAGAATCTTGATGAATTTCATGAAACATTTGAAACGTCAGAAGGGGACGGCATGTGGCTAGCTCCAGAGGAGCGCGTTCGCATTTGGTAATTTACCAAAAATATCTTTCCTTAGAATTATTGACAGTCTAAAGTAATTCTGATATCCTACTAATGTTGTATTTGTGTAGCACCACAACTGCAACCGCTCATCCTTGAGTTTAAGTGCATTAGCCACTCAAGTTGGCGAGTCTAAGTGTAGGTATTTATACCGAAAATCTAATAATAGGAGGTGCTTGAATGTACGCAATTATAAAAACAGGCGGCAAGCAAATTAAGGTAGAAGAAGGACAAACAATCTTCGTTGAGAAGCTAGACGTTGCTGAAGGCGATAAAGTAACTTTTGATGAAGTCGTTTTAGTAGGTGGTGAAGGTGAAACAAAGGTAGGTTCACCATTAGTTGCTGGAGCAAGTGTAGAAGCGACTGTTGAGAAACAAGGACGCGAAAAGAAAGTGGTTACTTTCAAATATTTACGTCGTAAAGATTCTCACCGTAAGCAAGGACACCGTCAACCATACACTAAATTAACTGTTAACGCGATTAAGGCTTAATCATGATTCAAGTACAAATCAGCCTTTCAAAAGAGGGTCAAGAAGTTAAAGAAATCGAAATGACAGGACATGCTGGTTATGGTGAACATGGACAAGATATTGTCTGTGCCGCAGTATCTAGCCAAGTTATTTCAGTAGAAAACTCTCTTTACCAACTCTTGCAAGTGCCTGTAGAAACCACTGTTAATGAAATGGAAGGTGGGTATCTCAAGCTCGTACTACCATCGATTGAACAAAAGAAGTTAAAACATGATGTGCAACTTTTGATGCGTCATTTAATTTTAGCTTTAGAAGTGACAGAACAAGCTTATCCCGAATATATTCAGATTAAACAAACTATACTATAGGAGGTGCTCTCTATGTTGAAATTAGACTTACAACTATTCGCTACTAAAAAAGGTGGAGGTTCTACTCAGAACGGTCGTGATTCCATTGCTAAGCGTTTAGGCGCTAAAGTTGGCGACGGTGAAGAAGTAACAGGTGGATCAATTATCTACCGTCAACGTGGAACAAAAATCCATCCAGGCGAAAATGTTGGCCGTGGTGGCGATGATACATTATTTGCAAAAATTGATGGAATCGTTAAATTCGAACGCAAGGGTAAAAAAGCTAAGAAAGTTTCAGTTTACCCAGTAGCTGTTGAAGCTTAATCGAAGTTTTTAAAATGCCTAACATCTTAAAAGCAGTCCTAGTTAAACTAAGACTGCTTTTTTGTTTGTCTAATGATTTGTTGAAGTGACAGTTAAGCCGTAGTCATCATTGGTCGTTTATTTCAATTTCTTTGAATGCTATATTATAAAAGTCTGTCTTATCAATTAAAATAATACTTTCTGATTCTTTGCTTTTATCGGCTATTAACTCATCTTCTGTTGACTGTTTAATTGCTCTTTTTTGATTGAAGTATTTTCTCAAATTTTGAAATTTCTTCCTCTAGTTTTCTGCTTTCTTTTTCCCTTGCGCAAAGCAGTTGTGTCACCCGAGGTCATCATGCTCACCAGCCGTAAAAGCCTCTTTCATTTCACTTCCTCTTTAAATAGTTGATGGCTAAAATATTTCCAGTAATTTAAAGTGGCTATTCGATGGGGAATATAGCTAAGAAGCATAAATAAATATCTAATTATAATGTAACTTTAAGTAATAAAAAGGAAATGGTTTTCTTTTAAAATTAAAGGCATAACTTTTTTAAAATAAAAGGAGGCTGTGACATTAGTCAGCCTCCTTTAAAGTACAATATGGGTGCGTATGATTCTTTAATTCCAAATTAAAAGATCTAAATAATTCTGATACTCTTTAGGAAAATCGATTCTAAAGAGTGACTGGCTTTGTCCGGTGTTTAAATCGTAATAGCCATAATATTTCTTGCCAGAATCATTGAGGGAGAGAAGAGATGGCCCCTTACTGTTATAGTCAATCACTTGAATGCCTAGCCCAACTTCCAAAGATTCAAAATGTTCAATCGGAATCTCACCGATATAATTATCTTCCTTTATTGAGTAGCGGCCAAAGTGAGGCTTATTTTTTTGATATTCGATGATATAAATATGGTTAGAGTCAGCAGTCAGGATTTCGAAGCTATTTGAACTTGGAATGGTTACTTTAGTTTCTTGCCATGATTGGTCTTTAAAATCAAACAGAAAGAAGGGACCATTCTCGTCATTTTCAAGATTATAGCTAGTTTGAATAAAGGGAGCATCAAGAGAGAGGTTACTACTTAAGAATGGACTATTGAGCCAAACATCTTTAGCTAGAGTTTCCTCATCACTATATACAGTATAGTCTTCTTCATTAATGAGTTTAAATTGGTTTTCTTTGTTGACTTCATCAAGTTGGTAAATTGTAATTTTGTTTTTAAAGGAAAATTTGTCGCTATTGCTGTTTCCCGATTCGATATTGTAAAGACACATTAGATAATATTTACCATCAACTTGTCGGATTTGAACATTTTGCAGATAGATTTTATTCGAGTCCTTAATTGAAGTTTTGATTGTAGGAATATCTTTGATAAGCTCCTTTTTATTTGTAAAGTCTAAAAAGTGAACTTTGATGGGTTTTTCTTCATTAGAAAACAAATCACTTTCAATCCAGAAATAGTGCTTATCTCCTTGATAGATTTGTTCTAGTGAATCTATTCCTTTGAAAAAGTTGGGGGCTTCTTTAGCTAATGCTTTTAATTCTTTATTTCCCTCAAAATCAAGGCTTTTGAATTTAAGATTTGAACGACTCAACTGAAAATCTCCACTTTTATTTTGGAACATTTCTTCTGGCAGAGAGAAGAAACTGTTTTGACTACTTAGTTGGACATACTCTTCAGGTAGATTGGTTAGTTTTTCATCTCCTTTTATTGAGGTTAATTTCCCAATAATCGGCGAGTTAAGACCATAGAGACTTCCTACTAATAAGATTAAACCCATGCCAATGATTGCAAAGTATTTAATCATTTGTTTATAATAATTCATCTTTCTACCTCCTTTAAATATGCAGATCTTTTGCGACATATTGACTGCCAATCCAGTAAGTGATACTTCCTACAAGGATAAAACTGAGTGGATAAAACGCATGAAACTCGAGATTAGTAGGTAGCATACCAAAAGCTATGAGTTTTCCAGTAAGATATGTTCCTGCTACTAGGATGAGCAAGTAGAGGACAGACCATTTCCAGGAATAGGCGCGTTCAAGCAGTACAAATAGAAGGGTGATTGGAATCAAGGCAAGCCAGGCTAAGATATTAACAAGCGATACCCAGATGGATTCGGTGAAAAGATTGGTGAAATAAGAAAAGTTGAAAACGAGATAGAGGGGCATATCATTTGAATACCGCTCTTGTAAGATCATTTGTAAGAGAAAATGAAAAACATATACCGTAAAATAAACGAATAAAATATTCAGGAAAAAATAAAAGACGAGGCTTAGAAATTTTGCATGGTAGAGGCTGGATCGTTTAAAAGGGCCAGCTAACCAGCGAGAAATCATTTTACCTTGGCTAAACCAATCTTTTAACCAGATTAAGAGGGTCGCAATTGCCATACTAATAACTCCGATAATAAAGGCGATATTTATGATATTCAGCAATATATTTGGCTGATTTACCATATTTTGTTGGAAATTACTTTGTATTTCACTATTAACACTAATTAAGGATAGGATTAGATAGATCAAAGCGACGATTAACCAGTAAAATTTCTGCCTTTGTATTTCAAAATAAGTTAAACTCAATACTTCTCTCATTTAATTTAACTCCTTTCTTAACCATTCAACTAAGGATAGTTCTTCATTTTCACGCATATCTTCTAAATAGATAGAGTGTTTGATTTGGCCCTCACTCATTAAAACGGCTCGGTCGATAAAGTGTTCGACATCGTAAAGTTCATGAGTGGTTACTAAGACACCACAGTCTTTTTGGATAAATGAACCAAAGAGTTCAAGAATTTCTTCCCGGCTAAAGACATCGATGCCAGCAAAGGGTTCATCTAACAGAAGATAATCTGCCTCTAAAGATAAGCCTAACATTAAATTAAGTTTTGCTTGATTCCCCTTGGATAGTTCTTTAATGCGCTTACTATCTTCTAATTGGAAAAAATCTTGGATATCTTGTGCTCTAGTAGGATTCCAAGCAGGATAGAGATTGTACATAAATTCTTTGCATGCTTTAACCGTCATCGAAGGGGGAAAGTTGAGGTAATCGGGAACATGCCATATTCTAGCTTTAGCATCTCGCAATTTTATTTCATCAATATAAATTTCCCCTTGATAAGGCAAAAGTCTGGCAATACAGTTAATGAGGGTCGATTTTCCTGTACCATTAATGCCGATCAATCCAGTGATTTCACCTGGTTTAACTTCTAAATTGATGTCTTTAAGGACCTTATGCTTACTGAAAGACTTGTTGAGGTTTTCGATTTTAATCATGGTTAATGGCCTCCTTTTTAATTTGATAGCTATGGGTAAGGCGTTGGATGATATCTTCTAATTGCAAATCCATGGGAATTAAAACATCGACTAGGTTTTCGATGGCTTGATCAATGGATTCATATTTAAGTTGAGAAATTAATTGCGTGTCAGTTGTTATGGTGCTAGGTCTTTGAGCTTGAGTAACAATCATACCTAAGTCCTCCATTTCTTTAAATGCCTTTTGAACGGTATTGGGATTGACTTTCCATTCCTTTGCTAATTGTCTTCTTGAGGGCAATTGATAACCCGGCGTATATTTGCCTGTGATGATCTGATCTTTTACCCAAGTAATAATTTGGGTATAGATGGGTAGATTGGGTGCAAGTTTCATTATTTTACCTCCATTAAAGCTTTATTATATTCCAAGATGTGTCCCACAATCATAATACGGCTTGTTTAAGTGTATTATACGAGCCATACACTTTTAAGTCAAGGTATGAAGGTAAAAATGCAAGTAAAAGATGAACGGAATGAATGGTGATAAAGATTTAAGCAAAAGTCAAGCCAAGCTATGGTATGATGAAGGAGAAATAATATTTATGAAGGAGGAATGTTATGGATTTATTAGTCGATAAATTAAAAGAAGTGTTAGCTTCTGTACTGCCTATTATACTTATAGTCGTGATCATTTCATTGACCATGGTCAATGTGTCGGCAGATATGATGATTCGTTTTTTAATAGGGGCTGTCTTTTTAATTATAGGTTTAACGATCTTCTTATTTGGTGTGGAAGTTGGTATGAGTCCTATAGGAGATTTGATGGGGAAAAGTGTAGCAGATGCTCCCAATATTTGGGCCATTACAGGGCTAGCCTTTGTAATTGGTTTTTCGGTCACGGTCGCAGAACCTGATTTACTTATTTTAGGCCAACAGGTGGCTGATGCGATGGGAGGAGCTCTTACTTCAACGGTGATTGTTGCAATGGTCTCACTTGGTGTCGGCTTCTTAATTGCTTTTGGTATCGTGCGGATTTTGTCTTCCTTTTCGATTAAGTATTTTTTCTTAATTGCTTATGGGTTGATCGCCTTAATGGCCTTATTGGTTTCTAATGATTTTATAGCCATTGCTTTCGATGCGTCAGGTGCCACGACAGGTGCCTTAACCACACCTTTTATCTTAGCATTGTCAGCGGCTGTTTCATCTCGTAAAGGGGGGCACATGGCTGAGGAAGATTCTTTTGGTTTAGTAGGTGCCATGAGTGTCGGGCCAATTTTAGCAGTTATTTTATTATCAGTTATTACAGGAGTAAGTTTCCAAGGGCAAGCAGAAGTTTATCGTTATACGGAGGGAATTATTGCCCCATTCTTTTTGGCTATTGGACACACTTTGCTTGAGTCTTTAATGGCCCTCGCTCCCTTAGCCATTTTGTTTGCGATTATGAATTGGAAACAATTTAAGCTCAAAAAGCGTGAACTCAAACGGATTATCAAAGGGGTTACTTACACTTTGATTGGACTGGTTCTCTTTCTAATAGGTGTCAATCAAGGCTTTATGGATATGGGGCGTTTTCTAGGCAATATGTTAGCGCGTGACTATCAGGCATGGTTACCCGTAATTGGTTTGATTATGGGCTTGGTGATTGTTTTGGCTGAGCCAGCCGTTCACGTATTGGGAGACCAAGTTGAAGCGGTAACGGGTGGTTTTATTAAGAATAAACTTTTACTTGTCTTTCTATCTATTGGAGTAGGCCTAGCTGTCAGTGGGTCACTGGTTCGTATCCTAGTGCCTAGTATTCAAATCTGGTATTATTTATTACCTGGCTTTCTTTTAGCCATCTGTTTATCCTTTTTTGTAGATGATTTATTTGGAGGGATTGCTTTTGATGCGGGAGGCGTAGCTTCCGGACCAATGACGGCAACTTTCATCCTGTCCTTTGCACAAGGGGCAGCGGATCGGATTCCAACGGCAGATGTGGTAACGGATGGCTTTGGTGTCATCGCAACGGTTGCAATGGCGCCAATCGTCATGATATTATTACTCGGAATCATCTATAAGTGGAAATTAAAACAAGAAAAAATAGCATAGGAGGGTATTTATGCAGACAGTCTTATTTTTTGCAATTGTTAAGAAGGGTACAGCCTCCTATTACCTTGAGCAGGCACGCCTGGCAGGAGCCACCGGTGGAACGATCTTTCAAGCAGAAGGAACAGTTGCCAATCCTTTCTTAGATTTATTAGGTTTGAATGATTCCAAGCGTGAAGCCTTATTGATGTTGGTTGATCATTCAAATGAAGAAAGAATTCATCAAGTCTTAACCGAAAAGTGTGAATTACCTAAAAAAGGAAAGGGCATTCTCTTTTCAATTAATACAAGTAGTGTCTATGGCAGTCACCAGTTAATGCATGAATTTAATGAGGGAGGTCAAGAAATGAGTAAGTATCAATTAGTAGCTACAATTGTTGATCGTGATTCAGGGGATGAAGTAGTGGAAACTGCTCGTGAAGAAGGAGCAGGTGGAGCAACTATCCTCCATGGTCGAGGACTAGGTTCGAAGAAAGCTCCTAAGATTTTTAATGTTCAAATTGAACCGGAAAAAGAGCTTGTCTTAATGATTGTTGAGACACAAAAAGTGCCTGAAATCATTGAAAAAGTTTCTAAAGCCATGGATATTGACCAACCGGGTAAGGGAATCCTTTTTACTATCGATGTCAACGATGTAAGCGGGCTTTTCCAACAAATAAACTAATTATTTAAAACTTAAAAAGTGGATTAAGACGAATGATTAGCTTATGATACATTTATTAAAAGGGAAAAATGACAAAAGAAGTTTGTCGTAACACCGAAAATAAAGCTATTTAATATAGTATCAATTCGAAAAGTAATTTTTTGAAAAAATAAATATTAAAAAAGCAAGATGAATTAAATTAATAATTTATCTTGCTTTTTAGTATTGCTAAATTTTTGCTAATCTTATGATACCTCTAAATAAAAATTGTAATTTAACAGGAGCGACAGTATATATTTTTTTAGCACCTGTCCATGATATATATCCTTCATATTTTATGCCGTTCCTATACTCTACATACCATTGTTTATAGGATCTAGGGACCGGACCCGGGACAGTTGGTACCACTTTCCATACTTCTACAAAAAGAGTACGCGGAGGCCAAACTTTCGACCTGAATATATAATCCTCTTTTGTTAGATCATTATCTTCAACAGAAACAGATTGTGTAGTAATATAATCCTCTTTTGTTAGATCATTATCTTCAACAGAAACAGATTATGTAGTTATATAATCCTCTTTTGTTAGATCGTTTTCCTCAGCAGAAACAGATATAGTTGATAGACCTAAAAATATAGTTAGAATTAATATTGATTTTATATAATTATTTTTTTTCATAATTATTTTCCTTCCTATGTTTTTTATCTACAAAATAAAATAATGAATACACAAACACAAATCCTATTATTCTATACAATAAGTTATCAAAAAAATATGAAATCGTTAATTTCCCTTGGAAAAATGTTATTAATACGCTTACCAAAATATATACTCCTACAAAAAGTAACTCATTTATTATTTTGCTTAGTTTCTTCATAAAATTCACCTAATGATCCTTTTAAGTTACGATTATTGTAAATAATTGTATTGATAACGAAATCCTCTTACAACAAATACTCTTGCATAGTCAGAAAAACCGATAGCACCAATAGCTCCATCTATAGCCGCTGCTGCAAGTTTAAATTGTGGTGGTAACAACATAAGTATAAATCTTGTTGCAACTCCCGTACCAGCTCCACCTAGAATACTAAACGTTGACGCACTTATATATACATCCACATTACCTTTTGATGCTTTTCCATGCCATACCAACTTTGTTATCCCGTTACTTTGTCTTCTTAACATGCTAGTACTATCATTTGAAAATTTAGAAGTATCTATTCCTAGATCATTAAAATACTTTATAAGTTTATCATCTGTGATAGTTACAACTGTCTCATCACCATTTTTCGAAGTGTCAAAATACTCTGAATTTTCTTTATAAAAATCCATTACAACATTATCATTAACATTAGCTGTTTCCTTTATTGAAGTACTTGCATGAGCATGAACATCAAAATTAAAGAGAGAACTTACCATTATCATTAAACTTACTGCTATCACACTCAACTTATTCTTTGCACACATCAACACCAACCATCTTTCAAAAATTTATTGTTGATAGTATACACAAAAAAATCAGATATAACAATTCTTTTTTTAAAAATTATAAATAATTAAGTTTGTTGTATAAAAATTTATTGTTTTTAACTTAAATAAAAGTCTTAACAAGAGAAAAAATATACCATCATTACTTTTGCAAATTATTAGGAATGGTAACTCAGCGCTGTCAATAACTATTGAAACAATAAAATAAATTAATGATTGATTATAATTTACTAAGATTTTAAAAAACTACTTGAAAGTGATTACATTCTTGTCAAAAAAGGGTATAATATCCTTGATAGTAAAGGAGTGGTGGCAATGGTAAAAAAAGTAATGGACTATTTTGAAATAACACCGAAAGGGATTCTTTATTCTGTTTTGATAATGACTTTAGGTTGCATTGTTTATGCCTATGGGGTTAATTATTTCCTCATTCCTAATCATTTTGGTAACGGTGGTGTAACGGGTGTTTCTATGTTGGCCTATTATTTACTTAAAATACCAACCGGTACAAGCAACTTCATCGTTAATGCCATTTTATTAGTGGTTGGATGGAAATACCTAAGTAGGCGAACCTTGCTTTATACAATTTATGCTTCAACTTGTTTAAGTTTTTGTTTAAATGTTATCCAACCAGCTCCTTATATTGCAACTAATATTATTATCCCTGCTGTAGCAGGTGGAGTTCTTTTAGGAGCAGGTATTGGTTTAGTTCTTAGAGGCAATGGGACGACTGCCGGAACGGATATTGTTGCTATGATTATGCAGCAGTACCTAGGAATCAGTTTCTCTGCTGGTTTGTTAATGTGTGATATGCTAGTTATTTTGGCTTCCAGCTTCATTATTGGAGTAGATATGACGATTGTGACGATCATGATGATGTTTATTGCGAGTCAGACCGTAAACTTTGTGACAGATGGGGTCAACCGTCGAAAGTCCGTGATGATATTCTCCTCTAAGAAAGAAGAAATTGCGGATATAGTAATTAAAGAGATGGTGCGAGGTATCACTGTATTTAGGGCATATGGTTACTATTCTAAGCAAGAAAGGGAAGTCTTACTGGCAATAGTGAATCGTAATCAGGTTGTTCAATTACAAAGATTAGTGACTCAAATTGACCCCAAAGCCTTCGTCACTATTTCAGACGTTCAACAAGTGATTGGTGAAGGATTCACCTTCTTTTCCTATGAAAGTCCACACAAAAATAGATACCATTAACCATTAGTAATTAACTGATCTAACGAACTCGATTGAAAGGTGAAGCCCCTTTTTAATCGAGTTTTTATCTTGCTACATAAGGAAATAAATGAAGAAGCTAATAATATTTCCCTGCTTCAAAAGCAATGGATACCATTGATCGAGCTGTGCTCTTTAATCCAGCCATCTTATCATTGGATGAAGTACGTTCTTCAGTCGATAGTTTTTTAGAAAGATTAAATGAAGAAGGTATGGATAAGGTAAGGGAGGGGGACCTCCTTCGTAATGCCCTACCGCTTATCGAGTATTTGTAATGCCGATATTATCTTGTTGATGAAGAGTGGTAATATTAGTGAAAAAGGAAACATGATTTGCTTTAAGTAGCTAATGGGTGTTATGCAGACGGCTATTAAAGTCAGTTTGCTAATCAAGCTTAGAAAAAAGCACACTCAAATGAGTGGGCTTTTTGAATAGAAAGATGGATAGCACTAAAATCCTAGCTTGATAGGCTGGGATTGAGGGTAGAACTTTAATCAACATAATGATACTGATATTGGTAAATGCGAATTAAATGGTTGCGCTTATCGGTACGCACCTTGAAAACAAAAGTGTGAGTACGTTGGTCGAGACTGTGTTTTTGAGGGATACGAAAATAATTAATGGTTGATGCCGACATCATTCGTAATAACTCATCCTCTAGAAAAGCAAGAGGAACTTTCAGCTTAGAATAACGATAGAAATCCTCTTGAAATCGTTGATAATTTTCACTGAAATAATCAAATTGTGTTTGATTATGGTGGTAGTCATTGGTTTTCATTATTCCACCTCCTCAGCAAGTGTAATATCGATAATTTGTTCAAAAGCTAAAAGGAGATAGTTTCTAGAAAGGGGGTCTTCAATCGCACAATGGTCTAGATTTAGCTCTTTAAGAGTGCCGGTAAATGATTGGTGGGCCTTATTTGGATGATTGCCTTGATAAATAAGGCTAATGGAGAGTTTTTGAACATAGGCTTGGCTGAGTAAAAGAAATTTCTCCTTAGGAGACAGTCTGGCCGGGCTTGAGTCAGTAAAGCTGTGTGACAGAGCAGAGCTATGTTCTGATAAGAAAAAGCCCATCCATTTAGCCATTTTGCGATCTTGATATTGACGTGCAGCTTTAGATGATAAGTAAGACCGATCTACACTCATTCTAAACCATCCAATCCGCCTGCTCCGCCTGCTGCATGACCACCCATCAACTTGCTTCGAGCAATGGAACGAGAACTTTCTAGTAAGGCGCTAGCTTTTAAAACAGAGACGTAGCCAAAACGTTTTCGAATAGCATCTACTGTTTTATCGAGGCGCTCTTCTTTTGATATTTGTCTTGGCTCTTCAAAAAGCGAAAAGTAATGGATGTTTTCTTCTACCAAGCCCGAATAACGAACACCAATATGGCGAACGGGTCCGTTTTTATATTTAGAGCGAAAGAGCTCAATCACAGTGGCTGTTAAGACTTTTGTTTGCTGGCTAGGATCGATTTTGGTTTGAGCTCGAAGAGGAGATAGGTCAACTGCTTTGGAATAACCGACAGAGACAGAGACCAGCTGTGCTTTTTTGCCAGCCCGTCTTAAACGAATGGCCACTTGTTCTGCCATTTCACTCAAAAGCAATTCAATATCTGCTTGCTGAGTATAATCATGGGGTAAAATTTGCGAATTACCGATAGCTCTAGACTTCGGACGATAAGGCTCACTAACTTTACTTTCGTCGACCCCATTAGCATGAAAGAATAATTGCAAGCCAATTACACCGAACTCCTTTTTTAATTGTTCAGGATTAGCATGGGCTAGATCATAAATGGAATGAATCCCTAACTGATTGAGTCGTTTGGCTGTGCGCTTACCAATCCCCCAAAAATCAGTTAAATTTGGAATGGCCCATACTTTGCTTGCAACATCTTCATAGGACCAATTTGCTCGCATGGTCGGCTTCTTTTTAGCCTCGTTATCTAAAGCGAGCTTAGCCAATAAAGGATTGGCATTAGAAAGACCAATGGTTGAAGCGATTCCTGTTTTACGCCAGATATCCAGTTGAATTTTACTAGCTAACATTTCTAATTTGTCTCGACGTGACACCTGACGATCAGGAATAAAGTAGTTCAAAACATGCGTTAAATCAATAAAGCTTTCATCAATTGAATAGGGGAGAATATCTTCTTCAGAAGCATACTGGGTTAACAGCTTTAAAATGTCGATATTCTTTTTAATATAAAGGTCCATCCTGGGTGGCACAAATAATGAACGTTTGGCCCAAGATTCAATATAACGAACATAGGCAGGATCCGTTCGTAAGCCATTACGTCGAGCGTTGCGATAGTTGAATCGTCGATTATGAAGAGAGAAGGGTAAATCATAAGTTCGTCCCACATTGCTACGCCCAAAAACTTGCTTAAAAATGGGAGAAGAAGCCAAAATCAGACCTTGAGAAGTGTCTGTTTGACTCATGACACAAAGGCTTGTTCTTAGAGGATGCAAGCCACGCTCAACACACTCTACGCTCGCATAGAAGGATTTCATATCGATAAAAGCAATATCAGATTTAGGTTCACGGCTATAATCAATAATAGTCATTACAAATTCCTCCTGTAAGCAACAGTTTAATACGAACGGATGTTCGTGTCAATAGCGAAAATAATTTAAAGAATTTTATGAGATAGGAAACATTTTAAAAAGAGTATTTTATTACTGTTTTTAAAATAAAATTTCTTAAAAAGAGCTACAATTATTACTATTCAGCAAAATACAGTTAAAAAATAAGATAATTTAAAAAACGCTTTCATATAACTTTTTTTCGTGTATAATATAAGCATAGTAATAACTCGAGTTTGCTAAAAAAATTCCAAATGGAGGGGAAAAAATGTCAGAGAATAAAAATGACAGAATTAAAATCAAAACGGGTTTAGTCGGTCGGTTGCTGATAGCTATTGCAATGGGTATTTTGATTGGGCGTTTGCCATTTGTTCCTGAATGGTTTATTAGAATTTTAGTTACTTTATCTAGCCTGTTTTCAGCCTTTTTAGGTTTCTTTATTCCTTTAATGATTATTGGTTTAGTAACTAAAGGAATTGCAGATCTTACAGAAGGAGCAGGCAAATTACTAGGTATGACAGCTTTAACAGCTTATGGATCAACCCTTATAGGGGGGACTTTTGCTTACTTTGTGGCAACAAGTATTTTCCCTAGTTTTATTACCAGTGATTTAGTCAATAAGATTACTGAAGCAGGAGAAGGAGCTACTCCATTCTTTACGGTTCCGATAACGCCTATTTTAGAAGTTACAACAGCGGTTGTGCTGGCTTTTATGATGGGGCTTGTTATTTCGTGGTTACGGGCTAATCGAAATTCTGGACAGGTACTTTACCAATTGACTGTTGAGTTTGAAGAAGTGGTAGTTAAAGTATTAGAAACGGTAATTATTCCCTTGTTGCCAATTTATATTCTAGGAAATTTTGCAAATATGTCTTATTCTGGATCGGTATTTGCAGTACTATCTATCTTCTGGAAAGTATTCGTTATTGTCATCATTATGCATTTACTTTATGTTAGTTTATTATTCATTGGTGCAGGAAGCTATGCTGGAAAAAACCCATTACGACTCATTAAAAATCAAATTCCAGGTTATATGACGGCAGTTGGGACCCAGTCATCTGCTGCAACTATTCCGGTGAACTTAGATTGTGCAGAAAATAATGGTGTATCTGAAGAAATTCGTAATTTCGTTGTCCCTCTATGTGCAACTATTCATTTAGCAGGTTCGATGATTACTATTACTTCCTGTGCGACAGCCTTATTATTAATGTATGATCTTCCGCACAGCTTTAGTGTAATTTTTGGCTTTATCTGCATGTTAGGTATTGCGATGGTAGCAGCTCCAGGAGCACCTGGAGGAGCTATTATGTCAGCTGTACCATTCTTACCAATGGTAGGAATTGTTGGAGATGCTATGCAACAATTAATGATTTCGCTGTATTTAACTCAAGACTCTTTTGGTACTGCAGCGAATGTTTCAGGAGATAATGCCATAGCAGTTTTTATTGATAAAATATATTCCGATAAGATTAAAAGCTAAAAATAGCACTGTAATAAGCTCTTCATTAGTTAGCCAGCGACCTAACTAATGAGGAGTTTTTTAATACTTAAGAATAAATACATTATTCAGACTTTATTTTTAGAAGTAAGAAGCATAAGATAGGAGTATGAAAGTGAGGGATTAATATGGGATGTACAACAATTTTAGTAGGTAAAAAAGCCTCTTATGATGGGTCAACGCTTGTCGCACGAAACGAAGACTCTGTTTCGGGACAATTTAATGTTAAAAAAATGGTCAAAGTCGATAGTCAAGGACATCCGTCTCACTATCGGTCGGTGTTAGCTCACTTAGAAATTGAGTTGCCAAGTGACCCATTAGCTTATAGTATGACCCCTGATGCTGTAGGAGACCAGGGAGTTTGGGGAGCGTGTGGGGTCAATGCCGCAAATGTTGCCATGACTGCGACCGAAACGATCACTTCCAATGCGCGAGTGTTAGCTGCTGATCCATTGGTAACCTACCAAGAAGCTAGGGGTGAGCAGGGGAGCGATAATTATCAAGCAGAAATTCCTGGAGGTATCTCAGAAGAAGATATGGTATCGCTCGTCTTACCTTTTATACGGTCTGCTCGTGAAGGGGTAAAGCGGTTGGCAAGTTTGTTAGAAGAATACGGCACTTCCGAGATGAATGGGATTGCTTTTCAAGATGTCGATGAAATTTGGTGGTTGGAAACAATAGGGGGTCATCATTGGTTAGCTAAACGGGTACCAGATGATTCCTATGTAGTGATGCCTAATCAATTTGGAATAGATTCCTTTGATTTAGAAGATGCATTCGGTCAACAAAAAGAGCATATGTGTTCAGCTGATTTAAAAGAGTTTATTCAAGAGAATCACTTAGATTTATCAAAAGATGGTCCATTTCAGCCACGTTTGGCCTTTGGCTCAAGAACTGCTGCAGATTTAGTATATAATACGCCACGAGCTTGGGTAATGGGACGCTTTTTCAATCCAACAACTTATAAGTGGGAAGGCTCAGAGGCAGATTACACACCACAATCCTTTGATATCCCATGGTCCTTTGTGCCTGAACATAAAATTACTGTCCAAGAAATAAAAGAGATCCTTTCCAATCATTACCAAGGAACCCCGTATGATCCATATCTTACTAAGGGCTCAAGCGAAATGCGAGGCGCTTACCGGACAATTGGAATCAATCGCAATAATTTTTTAGGCCTAACTCAAATTCGGCCTTATATGCCGGAAAACAACCGCAGTCTTCAATGGATGGCCTTTGGATCAAATGTCTTTAATGCCATGATTCCTCTATATCCTCAAGCGAGTGAATTTCCGGCTTATCTCACTCAGACAGATGATCAAATCACAACGGACAGTCTGTATTGGTCTGCTAGAATGATTGCTGCTTTAGCGGACGCACATTATTATCAAACGCAAACAGTGATAGAGTCTTATCAGTCCAAGGTGGACCATCAAGCTTTAGCAATCATTAAAGCCTATGATCAAAAACTTGCAACAAGCCCTAGCTCTCAAAGTCAGCAAGTATGCGAGCAAGCCAATCATAAACTGGTCGCTATGTTACAAGAAGAAACACATCAGACGCTTAAAAAGGTATTAGATATTGCTTCCAATGGCATGAAGAATGCCTATGCTCGATCTGATCAATAAGTTTTATGTCTAGCAAATAGGAACCGACCCCCAACCGTTAGCTTTTTGTCTAACGGTTGGGGTCTTTTGGTTTGATAAAGTCTGCCTAAGAAGCCAGCAAAAGAAGAGGGTGGCTGTATGAGTGAATAGGGTCTGATTATTAGTTTTTGAGTGATCGGCAATCACATTGGTTTGATAAGCAGATTCAATCATTGTTCTTGTTAATTCAGCAGTTTGAGAATTAGGACGAAAGAGTCTTTTAACGAAGTCAGTCGTTCGCACATTCATAAATGATTTATCGACTGGAAGTGGTTGATAGATTGGACTAGTTAGGGCGCTTAAAGTAATGTATTTTACTTATTTGAGAGGCGCGTCTTTATCATTTATCCAATCGCAACATAAGACTTTGGGAAAGTATCCAACGATTTTTTCTTCTCTTAAGTTAAAAAAGTTCGGTGTTGTTCAATATTTTAGAGATATTATTTTTTATTAAGTATAATGATATGGACTTTATCAAATGTTAGGAGTAAGATAAGATTACATAAATTATTTAATTTTATGTTTTAAGGAGGAATAATATGTTAGGAAAGAATAACGTTACAGAGTTACAAAAGAAAAATGCTAGAAAGAAAAAAATCTATAGTTTAAGAAAATATAGTGCAGGCTTAGCATCCGTTGCTATTTCAAGTATGTTCTTTTTGGGTTCGAATAGTGTTTTAGCAGCAGAAAACACTACGGAAACTTCCCAAATTGAAGAATTAGGATATGATGATAAGGACCAAGGTATTCAACCTCTAAGTAAGTCAGTTGAGGTAAAAAAACAAGTTGAAACCCCTGCAGTCATTAAAATTGATGATGCAGAAATATCGGCTGTTGATCAGAGTTTATCAACAGCAATTGTAGAAACTGTAGAATCAGTTGATTCTAACGAGATTCATAGTGAAGAAGTGTTAGCAGAGACTAACAGTACCGAAATGAGTGTGGAATCATCAACTGATGAGAAAACAGTAGAGCAGGAGAGCGTCTCAACTTCTACCCCAGAAACAGTCAGCAGCTTAGTTGAAGAGATAACTGAGAGTTCTACTGAAGAATCTATATCTGCTGAAGAAGAAATAGTTTTAGAGGAAGAGCTAATCATTGATGAAGAAGCCGCTGTGATTGAAGAAAGTGTAGTCAATGAGTCAGACTCCATCGTTAATTCAGAAGAAAAAAGTTTGGGAGAATCAGATGGTCACTTAAGTGAACTTCATCAATTAATTGATGGTGAAATTGATCGCGAGGCGGTGATCCGTCAACAATTAGCAGAGATATACAGTGCTGAAGAAATTGAAGGAATCCTTTCAGGCGTTGATAAAGAGACCCTTCAAAATGCGTCCGCAGAAGTTTTGATGGAGAAAATTACTCAAGCTGGGATTGATTATGCTGAAAAACACTCTGGCTTTCAAATGTTTGCTATCCAAAATGCCACAGGAAGAGATGTAAAGGATTTAATCCAATTTAGTGATTTGCAATTTAAAATACTTGGTGGGGATAACCCAAATGAATTGCAACCGACTTCACAGGGGAAAATTGCGTTTACTGGTAAGTACCAATTAGACAATGCTATTAAAGCAGGCGATTTTTTTGATGTTAACTACGGCGATTATGTATTGCCTGGAGGCATAGATGTACCTCGAAATAGTGTTCATTTGCTAGATAGTCAAGGCAATTTAATTGCACAAGCATTTTATGATCCGGAATCCAATACCACTCGTTACATATTCACTCAATATGTGGATCATAACAAGGATATAAAAGGATCTTTTAATGATCAACTGGTGGCCAATCGAGATACAGCTGTAGTTGATAAGAAATCGTATCCTGTTACAGTAACTATTGGAAATCAAACCAAGAGTCAAGATATAATTGTGGATTATGGAAATAATAAGAATAGAAAAGTAGTTCAAGCAATTAGTGAATTAGGGAAAGATTCACAGGGTCGGAAGTTATTTAAATATACTATTTATCTAAACAATGGTGGGGAAGAAGTTGGAAGGTATTCAGATATTCGACTTTTAGCTGATAAATTCCATATTGACCCTGATTCGTTGGAAGTTCACAAAGTGAAACCTAAGAAATCAAATAATTCAGCCTATCCTTCTCAAATTATGCGCGATAGCCTAATCCCTGACCTTAATGGCGATAGTGAGAATTATAGGGTAACTAAAGAAAAAGGTAACATTTTGAATGACGGCAATAAAAGCCGTATCCATTTAGGAACAATGTTAGCAAATGAACGTTACATAGTCACTATGACCTTTGTAGAGGATGCGCCAGGTGCTTCTGATGTACTTGAAAAACCAAGAGTAACCACTTATCTTCATAAGGACGCTAATCCAAGCGGTAACCCTATTGCTCAGGGTGGTTCATTTATAGGCAAAACAAGTGTATCCTCTACAGGTGAAAGTACAGAAGAAACCGGATCATTCATAGAACATCATATTTATCAAACAAAAAAATCAGACGGTTCGATTGTGATTGATTTAAAAGATGATAAGTCGGCTCAAACTGGTAAATGGAACGAGTTTTATCGAACGCAAAAACAAGATAAAGAGGGCTATCAACTTGTTGAGATAAAAAATTTAATTAACAATCCAAAATATAATGAGGATGGTAGCCCTGCTACAGGAAGTTATAAACCAGAGAAGACAATTGAAATAACCTATGTGTATCAAAAAGACGAAACTCCAACGCCTGAACCCGATCCTAATCCGAGTGTCAAAGATGAACTTTATGAGATGACAGTTGAAGATGAAGGTTTTGGTTCTGAGTTCCAATATAATAAAGACTTAGCTCCTGGAACTATCAAAAAGGTTCAAGAGGGTCGATCTGGTAGATATCGTGTTTTATATAAGCATGTTAACCCAGAGGAAATACCAACACACTCAGATGGAAGTTTTTATGAAAACTTTGTAGAAATAAATGGAAAATATTGGCAAGAAGTTTCACGTGAGACGATCCAAGAAGCCAGACCAGACATTTTCCAATATAATTTCGTAACGATTACTGAAACAATTAAAAAAGAAGACGGTGGGGTAGAGATTCATTATAATGATGGAACGACTATCGTGATACCAGGGCCTGAAAAACCTGCTGATCCTGAAAAACCACTTTTACCATCCCAACCAATTGTGGAAATTACTCCGGGTGAAGAAGATGGGCGGAATGGTAATTATGTTACCATTAAAATTTACAATCCAAACACTGATGTCTATGAATCTGATAAAACTATCTTTATACCAGATGGATCTGATGGACAAAATGGTCAAAATGGTCAAGATGGAAAATCACCAACTGCAGAAGTCGTAGATAATGGCGATGGTACTCATACCATTACGATTAC